>DAOKZN010000267.1:0-3932 GCA_035325625.1 Mesorhizobium sp.
AGCCAGCCGCCGAGGCCCACGGCCATGTGCACCGGCAGCGCCTGGGAGCGGAAGTCGAACTGCGCGAACGCCGGCAGCCGGCCCGAAAGCAGGAAGGCAAACAGCGCGCCCAGCACGGCGGTGAGCAGAACGCATGCGAGCCCCACCGCCGCGAAGCGGGCCGGCAACGGCACCCGGGCGGGCCGCACGCTCAACAGCGTGGAAAACAGCACGAAGGCGGCGAGCAGAAAACCGGCCGGCAGCAGGATGCCGGCAATCGGCAGAAGCGGCAGCCCGCTTTCGAAGGCGCCGGCCAGTTCCAGGAAGCCGGCCAGCAGAAAGCCCAGCCCCGAAAGCAGGCAAAGGAAGGCGGGCAGCACCAGCCCCTCGGCGCGCAGCGGCTTGGCCACCAGCACCGGCACGAACTGGAACAGCGCGCCGCACAGGAGCAGGCTGAGCCAGCCGATCGTCATCATATGCACCACGACCAGCGTTTCGGGCGCCTCGGCCGGCACCGCCGGATAACCGTAGCCGGCAATCATCAGCGCCTGCGCCCCGAGCAGGAAGACGAGCGCGGCGGCGAAATGGGCCATCGTCCAGCGCGAGAGCGCGGTGCCGATCATGGCTGTGACCCCAGTGCGGCTGTCGCGCCGCATGTCCGGCGCGGCGCGGAAGGATGCGGAACTTTCTTGGAAGCGCCCATCGAACTGCCTTCGATGCCCTGCCCGGAAACCGGCCGGCCATGGCGGCGAAAATAGGCTTTAAAGATATATTGTCAATCTATGTTTTAGTGGCATTATGTCGCCGCAGGCCTTCTTGGAGAGGAACGCGCTTTGCGCGGACGCAGCCGTTTGCTATGCGTCCGACGATGCGCATTTCCCCGCAGCACGCTTCCCGCACGGGCGCGGCTGATCCGCAGTCCTCGACAGGTTCTGAACCGATGCCTGCCAGAAACGTAACCGGCGCGAAGGGCCGCTTCCTCCAGGCGATATTTTCCCGTCGCTTCGAGGGGGTGGCGGGCTACGCGCTCGCCGTTGCGGCAATCGCCGCCGCCTTCCTGCTCCGGCTGTCCCTGCACGACATCCTCGGCGAGCGTGCGTTGCTCATCCTGTTCGTGCCGCCGATCCTGGTGGCTTCGATTGCCGGAGGCATCGGCCCCGGCCTGACGGCGCTCATCGTCTCGCTGCCCGGCGTCATCTATCTGAGCAGCTTCCGGGGCGACCTGCTTCAGAACGTCATAGAACTTGCCGTCTACTTCCTGGCGGGCGGGCTGATCGTGTGGATGGGCGAGATGCTGATCCATGCCCGGCGCGCCATCGACAAGACCGAAGCCGCGCTCAATGCGCGCGAGGCGCATCTTCGCATCCTCTTCGACACCGCCCCGGACGCCACGGTGGTGATCGACAAGGACGGCGCCATCACCTCCTTCAACAAGGCCGCCGTGCGCCAGTTCGGCTATTCGGAAGAGGAGGCGTTCGGCCGCAACGTCAGCCTGCTGATGCCCGAGCCCTATCGCCGCGAGCATGACGGCTACATCCACCGCTACCTCTCCACCGGCGAGAAGCGCATCATCGGCATCGATCGGGTGGTGGTCGGCCAGCGCAAGGACGGCTCCACCTTCCCGATGAAGCTGGCCGTGGGCGAGATCAAGACCAGCGGCGGCACCTATTTCGCAGGCTTCATCCGCGACCTGACCGAGCGCGAGGAATCGGCCGCGCGCCTGCAGGAGGTGCAGACCGAGCTGGCGCGGCTGGCGCGGGTGAACGAGCTCGGCGAGATGGCCTCCACGCTGGCGCACGAGCTCAACCAGCCGCTGGCGGCGATCGCCAACTACACCCAGGGCTGCGTGCGGCTGCTGGGCCAGATGGACGACACGCTGGCCACGCGCATGCGCGAGGCACTGGAGGAGACCGCCCGGCAGTCGCTGCGCGCCGGCGAGATCATCCGGCACCTGCGCGAGTTCGTCACCCGCGGCGAGACCGAGAAGACCTCGCAGGACATCCGCAAGCTGGTGGAGGAAGCCGGAGCGCTGGCGCTAATGGGCTCGCGCGAACGAGGCATCCGCTCCGTGTTCGACTTCGCGCCCGGCGCGGAGCTGGTGACGGCCGACCGGGTGCAGATCCAGCAGGTGCTGATCAACCTCATGCGCAACGCCATGGAAGCCATGCGCGACAGCGAGCGGCGCGAACTGGTGGTGCGCACCGCCGCCGACGGCAAGGACAGGGTGCTGGTGGAAGTGTCCGACACCGGGCCGGGCATTTCCGAGGAGATCCAGGCGCGGCTGTTCCAGCCCTTCGTGACCAGCAAGCCGGGCGGCATGGGTATCGGCCTGTCCATCTCCAAGCGCATACTGGAGGCGCATGGCGGCGACCTGACCGCCTACCGCAATGCCGATGGCGGCGCGACGTTCCGCTTCACCTTGCCGGCCGCGCTGCCCGACGAAGCAGAAGAGGTGACGCATGCAGATCGGTGACTATGTCGTGCACATCGTCGACGACGAGGAGCCGGTGCGCAAGTCGCTGGCCTTCCTGCTGACCATGGCGGGCTTTGCCGTACGCGTCCACGAATCGGCGACCAGCTTCCTGACGGCCGCCACCGCGCCCGGCTTCGGCAGGGCCTGCCTGGTGACGGACCTCAGGATGCCGGACATGAGCGGCGTGGATCTGCTCGAAAGGCTGGGCACCGCCGACGCCATGGTGCCGGCGGTCGTCATCAGCGGCCATGGCGACGTGCCGATGGCGGTCGCCGCCATGAAGGCCGGCGCGCTCGACTTCATCGAGAAGCCCTTTCAGGACGATGTCCTGATCGAGGCGATCCAGCGCGCCGCCGAGCGCATCTCCGAAACGCCCGGCAAGGGCGACGACGCCGTCGCCATCCGCGCCCGGCACGCCCAGCTCACCGATCGCGAGCGGCAGGTGCTGGCCGCCGTGGTGGCCGGCATGCCCAACAAGACCATCGCCTACGACCTCGACATCAGCCCGCGCACGGTCGAGGTCCACCGCGCCAACGTGATGGCCAAGATGCAGGCCCGCAGCCTGCCGGAGCTGGTGCGCATGGCGCTGGCAGCCGAGCTGACGAATTCCTGAGCTCTTCCCTCCGGGAGTTGATCTGGCGCAATGCGCGGTCCCGGCGCTGGCTAAAGAGTAGCCTCCACTTCGCTTCTCGAGGGCGGGGAACAGGAGGAATCTGTTTGACTGCCGCAGCCGCGCTGATACTCGTCGTCGCCCCCGATATGGGTTTCCGGCGTTCGCTGGAATTCGCCCTGGAAACGGACGGGTTCGCCGTCGAATCGCACCCGCATATCGAAGCCGCCTTCGGCTCGCCGCAAGCGGCCGTGGCCGCCTGCGCGGTAGTGGACGACACCGCCGTCGCCGACTGGAAGGCGCTGGCCGCCGAAATACGGCTGTTCGGCAAGCCCCTGATCCTGCTGCTGGATCGGGTTCGCGTCGTGCCCGACCTGCCCCTGACGACGGCGCTGACAAAGCCCTTCCTGGGCGCGCCGCTCACCGATGCCGTGCGGCACGCCATGGCCATGCCCCACCATACGTAGTTTCCCGTAGGGACATTTCCGAGTTTCGCCGGCCGGGCAATTGCGCGATGTTCTGTGCATCCGATTTCCCCGGAGGCGGCAATGACACTTCTCGATTCTTCCCGCACTTTCCTGGCCGCGCATGACGCGCTGCCCCACGGCGACATGGGCATTGCCCGGTCGGAAGCATTCAGGACCCCGCCCGTTCTTTTCACCGCAGGCGCCGAGATCTATGCGCAGGGCGAAAAATGCAATTGCCTTTACAGGGTCGAGTTCGGCGCGGTGCGGATCTACAGGCTGCTGGCCGACGGACGCCGGCAGATATCCGCCTTTCACCTTGCCGGCGAGACCTTCGGCTTCGAGGCCGATGACATCCACCACTTCTTCGCCGAGGCGATCGTCGCCACCGGCATCCGCATGCTGC
>DAOKZN010000268.1:0-3928 GCA_035325625.1 Mesorhizobium sp.
CGGTTGAGGTAGGGCCGCCCCCATTTGCGCCCGCCCGTGTCCATGTAGAAGGCGAAGAAATCGTCCCAGGCGCGCTCGGTGATCGCCTTGCCGGTCAGCCGCTCGATCGTGATGCCGGCCGAAAGCGCCTCGCGCCGCTCCTTCTTCAGCGCCTTGCGCTTGCGCGAGGCGAGCGTGGCCAGGAAGTCGTCGTAGCTTGCAAAACCCTCGTTGAAGAAGTGGAACTGCTGGTCGGTGCGATGCAGGAAGCCGGCCGCCGCCAGCACCGGCAGGTCGTCCGGCGGCAGGAAGGTGATGTGGGCCGAGGAGACGTCGAGCCGGTCCGTCACCGCCTTGAGCGCGGCGGCGAGCGTGGCCTTCACGGTCGCCTCGTCCTCGCCTTGCGCGACCAGCAGGCGCGGGCCGGTGACGGGCGTGAACGGCACCGCGCATTGCAGCTTCGGATAGTAACGGCCGCCGGCGCGCTCCAGCGCGTCCGCCCAGCCATGGTCGAAAACGTATTCGCCCTGGCTGTGCGACTTGGCGTAACAGGGGACCGCGCCGAGCAGGCGGCCGTCCGCACTTTCCAGCCGGATGTGGTTGCCCTGCCATCCGGTGCGCGGCACGGCGCAGCCGGAATCTTCCAATGATGTCAGGAAAGCATAGGAAATGAATGGGTTGTAGCCGGATATTGAAGTCCGGCTTGTGCCGGAGAGGCTGTTCCATTCGGCCTCGGTGAAGGCGCCTATGCCGGCGGCGACGCGCACGGCGAAGTCCGCGTCATCCATCCGCCTGCTTTCGTCGCCCTGATCCATGCGGCTTTACTTAAGCCCGATCCCGGCGCGCGCAAGGCCGCCGCTCACGCTGCGGCGGTCTGCGGCTCGAAGCCCTCGAAGGTCATCTGGTCGGCATAGCGGAAGGTCAGGTCCACTGCCGGCTGGTCGCGCACCGTCCAGGTGATGACCGGCATCGCCAGCTTTTCGCGCACGAAGCTGATGAAGCGGTTCGGCAGGTCGCCGGCAGCGTAGGAGACGAAGGCGATGCCGTGCGCGAGCATGGCGAAATGCGCCTCGATGTCCTGGTTGCGCGTGCCGCAGGCGGTGAGCCCGCCCGGAATGCCCGGCGCCTGCCCGGAAAACTGGCGGATCAGCCAATGGTCGAACGACATGATGGCCGCCTTGCCGCGATAGTTTTCCAGGCGGCGTGCGACCGCCGCCACCAGCCCCTCGTCACGGCCGGGCGTGCCCTTCAGCTCGATCACCAGCGGCACGCGGCCGTTCACCAGCTTGAGCACTTCGTCCAGCGTCGGCGCATGGTCGGCCGTGCCGCCGATGCGCAGGGCGGCCATCTCCGCCGCCGTGCGCTGCCAGATATAGCCGTCCTGCCCGGCCAGCCGCTGCAGTTCGTGGTCGTGGAAGACGACCGGCACGCCGTCCAAGGTCAGGTGCACGTCGCACTCGATGGCGTAGCCCTTGTCGGCGGCGCGGGCGAAGGCCGACAGCGTGTTCTCCCAGCACGCCCTGTTGAGGTCGTGCAGGCCGCGATGGGCGATGGGGCGGGCGGTCAGCCAGGACAGGTCGGTCATGGTGCCTCACTCGACCTCGATGACGGCGTCGATCTCGACCGCCGCGTTGAGCGGCAGGGCGGCCATGCCGATCGCCGCGCGGGCATGCTTGCCGCGCTCGCCCAGCACCTCGGCCAGAAGGTCGGAGGCGCCGTTGGCCACCAGATGCTGCTCGGTGAAGTCGGGAGCGGACGCGACGAAGACGTTGATCTTCACCAGCCGGCGGATCTTCTCCAGATCGCCGAGCGCGGCCTTGGCCTGCGCCAGTATGTTGATGGCGCACAGCCTCGCCGCCTCCCTGCCGGCGGCGGTGTCGAGGTCGCGGCCGAGCAGGCCGGTGGCGGCCAGCTTGCCGTCCTTCATGGGCAATTGGCCGGAGGGGAAAAGCAGGTTGCCGGTGCGCACGAACGGCACGTAGTTGGCCGCCGGTGCCGCAGCCGCGGGCAGGGTGATGCCCAGATCGCTTAGCCGCTTTTCGATTGTCTCGCTCATGGTAATTCCCTATTGCTTGAAGCCGCCGCGCGGGCGGGGCCGAAATTGCTGCTTTTGCCTCGCTTCCGCCACGACTTTCTTTAAACGTGGACCCTCTTTCATGCGGTCCTGACGGGCTGCGCCGACCGGAGACCATTCATGCAGGCAGTGCGCCTCCTTTTCAATGCCGCGCTGCTGGCGGTCGTCCCGATGGCGCAGGCGTTCGCCGTGCCCATGCTCCAGCCGCACCGGGCCGTCTACGACCTGTCGCTCGACAAGGCTTCCGACCGCTCGGACATCACCGGCATCACCGGCCGCATGGTCTACGAGTTCAACGGCTCGGCCTGCGAGGGCTATACGGTCAAGTTCCGTTTCGTCACGCAGATCAGCACTAGCGACAACAGCCGGCTGACCGACCAGCAGACCACCACCTTCGAGGACGCGCAGGGCAAGACCTTTTCCTTCGTCACCCGCTCCTTCATCGACCAGAACCTCGACAAGGAGGTCAAGGGCACCGCGACCCGCGAGGCCAAGGGGCTGCGGGTCGACCTCGACAAGCCGCGCAAGGCCACGGTGGAGCTGGCCGCCACCCAGTTTCCCACCCAGCATCTGGTGGAGCTGATCGACAAGGCCGGCAAGGGCGACACCTTCTACGAGACCAGCCTGTTCGACGGCTCGGAGGATGCCGACAAGGTCATGACCACCACCGTCATCGTCGGCAAGCCGGTGGCCGTGGCCAAGGACGACCCGGAACGGACGGCACTGGCGGCGCTGGCCAAGGACAAGTACTGGCCGGTCGACATCGCCTATTTCGATCCCACCGACACCTCCTCGGGCGAGGAGGTGCCGCAGTACCGCATCTCGTTCAAGCTCAACCGGAACGGCCTGACGCGCGACCTGGTCATGGACTACGGCGACTTCTCCATGCACGGCAGGCTGGTGAACCTCGCCCTGTTCGACGCCGCCCCGCACAAGACCTGCAACCAGTAGGCGCGGGGTGCTGCCAGGCGATGGCGGTCTATGTCGATGCCGCGATCTGGAAGCACGAGGGGCTGCTTTGGTGCCACATGCTGGCCGACGAGGAGACGGAGCTGCACCGCTTCGCCGTCTGCCTCGGCCTGAAGCTGTCCTCCTACCAGGGGCCGCCCAAGACCTCGGCGCCGCACTACGACATTACCGGCTTCGAGCGCGACCGGGCCGTGCGGCTGGGCGCCGTCGAATGCAGCCGCGAGGAGATCGTGGCCGTGTTCCGGCGCGTGAAGGTGCCGAACGGCAAGACCGTGCGGTGACCCCCCTCGGGAGGGGCGGGCGGCAGCCCGATTCGCCGCCGGGGCCCGCATCGCGGTTTCGTGCACGGCACGCCGCGGAGCAGCGCCGGCCGCAAACGGGCCGCACTTGCGTTCGCGCGGCATCTCTTCTATATGCCGGCCCATTCCACACACGGGCTTCGGTGTCGGCCGGGAGAAATCCGGCGGAGACCTCCGGTGGCGGCGTAGGCGAACCTTCCGAAAAGCTCAGGCTTTCGACCCGGTTTTCCGAAGCCGTCGGATGCCCGTGGAGGCCAACCGGAAAGGAAACAAGGAATGGCTCTGCCTGATTTCAGCATGCGCCAGCTTCTCGAAGCTGGTGTTCACTTCGGCCACCAGACCCACCGCTGGAACCCGAAGATGGCGCCCTTCATCTACGGCGCGCGCAACAACATCCACATCATAGATCTGTCGCAGACGGTGCCGCTGCTGCACCAGGCGCTCAAGCAGGTGTCCGACGTCGTCTCGCGCGGCGGCCGTGTGCTGTTCGTCGGCACCAAGCGCCAGGCGTCCGACATCGTCGCCGACGCCGCGCAGCGCTCGGCGCAGTACTACGTCAATTCCCGCTGGCTCGGCGGCATGCTGACCAACTGGAAGACCATCTCCA
>DAOKZN010000269.1:0-3916 GCA_035325625.1 Mesorhizobium sp.
CGTCCACCTCGGCTTGCCCCGGGTCTAAACGAAATAGGGGAGCCGAAACGAAATGGGCGGCCGCAGCCGCCCATTGTCCTTTCACAGGCCGGATGGCCTTATTTCTTCGTGGCGTTCATGACCGCGCCGACGATCGCCGTCAGGATCGCGCCGCCGCCGGCACCGCCGACGATGTTGCTGAGGTTGAGCGAGGATCCGAGACCCTGCGCCGCCTGGGCAACCGCCCCGGGATCGACAGAGCCGCCGAGGACGCTGTTGAGTATGGCGCCACCCGCCACACCGCCGATTGCGCCGCTGAGAATCTTGCCAAGCTGGCCCATCGCAGCCTGCTTGACCGCTGCCCCTACCGCTTGGCCGCCGATAACGCCCGTAACGATCTGCACGATGATGGGAAGAAGTGTTTCCATGTCGCCATTCCCTCCTTTTCCGCCGGCCGCCGCGGCCGGCGCATCATGAGACGCCGAATGCAGAGAATGTCAAACATTTACGCATGGAAAGACAAAGGGCGGCCCGAAGGCCGCCCTTATCATTGAAATTTAAGCGCTTTTCTATTCGGCTGCGATGGCGCGCTTGGGCTGGACGGCCGCCGAATAGTCGTTCATCAGCGTCTTGGCGATCTCGCCGACCTCGAATCGGTACGGGCCGATCTCGGCGACGGGCGTCACTTCCGCGGCCGTGCCGGTCAGGAAGCACTGCTCGAAGCCCTCCAGTTCCTCGGGCTGGATCGCCCGCTCGACAACCTCCAGGCCGCGGTCGCGCGCCAGCCCGATCACCGTGCGGCGGGTGATGCCGTCGAGGAAGCAGTCCGGCGTCGGCGTATGCACCTTGCCGTCCTTGACGAAGAAGATATTGGCGCCGGTCGCCTCCGCCACCTGGCCGCGCCAGTCGAGCATCATGGCGTCCGCATAGCCCTTGGCCTCGGCGGCGTGCTTGGAGATGGTGCAGATCATGTAGAGGCCGGCCGCCTTCGACTTGGACGGCGCCGTGCGCGGATCGGGGCGGCGGTATTCGGCGATGTCGAGGCGGATGCCCTTGAGCTTCTGCGCCGGGTCGAAATAGCTCGGCCACTGCCAGATGGCGACGGCGACGTTGATGCGGTTGTTCTGCGCCGACACGCCCATCTGCTCGCTGCCGCGCCAGGCGATCGGCCGCACATAGGCATCCTGGAAGCCCTGCTTCTTGAGCAGCTCACGGCAGGCGTCGTCGATCTCGGCCACGGGATAGGGAATCTTGAAGCCGAGGATGCGCGCCGATTCGTGCAGGCGCTCCGTATGCTCGGTCAGCTTGAAGATCTCGCCGCCATAGGCGCGCTCGCCCTCGAACACGGCGCTGCCATAGTGCAGGCCATGGGTAAGCACATGAATCTTGGCGTCGCCCCATTTGACGAATTCGCCGTTCATCCAGATGAAGCCGTCGAGCTGATCGAAGGGAACGGATGCCATATAAACCTCCCGCGGGCGCCCGCCCGCATGTCGTTGCATGGTTGCGTGGTTCAGTCGCGGCGAGGTCGGGGACCCGGGCGGCCGGTTTTTTCAAGCGTAGGCCCATATTCGGGACGTGGCAAACTCAGGAAGTTCCGAATAACTGCCTTCGCCTTGCCTTTTCGGTCGCAATCGGCCCTAAAGCTTGCCAAAAATTATCATCGCCCCCAAATTATGTCAACAGTGCTGACGTAATTAGGAACTTACCCGGGAATGCCATGACGGACAGCAGCATCGCGGACGCAAAACCGATCAGGACGGCGGTTGCCGACGAGGACGGCATAGACTTCACGATGATCGAGTTGCTCTTCTTCGCCTATCGCGACTTCACCTCCGATCCGGACCAGATCCTGGCGGACTACGGCTTCGGCCGCGCCCACCACCGGGTCCTGCACTTCGTCAACCGCCGGCCGGGCCTGACCGTGGCGGAACTGCTCGACGTGCTCAAGATCACCAAGCAGTCTCTGGCCAGGGTGCTGAAGCAGCTGATCGACACCGATCATATCGTGCAGGTGCAGGGCCCGCGCGACCGCCGCCAGCGCGAACTCTACCCCACCGCCAAGGGGCGCGCGCTGGCGCTGGCGCTGGCGCGGCCACAGTCGCGCCGCATCCATGGCGCATTGCGGGACGGCAGCGTTGCCGATCGGGCCTTGATCGAGCGTTTTCTCAAGGCGATGGTGAATCCGGAACTTCGGGCCCAGATCGACATTCTGCCGAAGAAGCCGGCCTGAGGCCATGGAGGCGCCCATGGAAAGCAACGACAAGAGCGACAACCCGTTCGTGATCGGCGACGACGCGCCGCATCTTCTGGTGGTCGACGACGACACCCGCATCCGCAACCTTCTGAAGCAATATCTGACCGAGAACGGCTTCCGCGTCACCGTGGCCGGCAATGCCGACGAGGCGCGGCGCAAGCTGCACGGCCTCGACTTCGACCTTCTGGTGCTCGACGTGATGATGCCGGGCGAGAGCGGCGTCGACCTCACCCGCTCGCTGCGCGAGGAGAAGAACGTGCCGATCCTGATGCTGACGGCGCTTTCGGAGACCGACAACCGCATCACCGGGCTGGAAGCGGGCGCCGACGACTATCTGCCCAAGCCGTTCGATCCGCGCGAGTTGATCCTGCGCATCAACAACATATTGCGGCGCGGCGGCCCGGCGGCCACGCCGAAGGTCGAGCAGCTCGTCTTCGGCCCCTACACCTTCCAGATCGCCAGGCGGGAACTGAAGCGCGGCGGCGAGCCGCTGAAGCTTACCGACCGCGAGCAGGAGATCCTGGCCATCTTCGCGTCCCGCGCCGGCGAGACCATTCCGCGCCACGAACTGGTCGGCGACGATTCGGAGGTGGGCGAGCGCACCATCGACGTGCAGATCAACCGGCTGCGCCGCAAGATCGAGCGCGACCCGGCCAATCCGGTCTGGCTGCAGACGGTGCGCGGTATTGGGTATCGGCTCAGCGTGGAATAGAATGCCCGGGGCGGACGGCACGGTCCGCACCATGTTCCACGAACCGGCAGGCAGATGGCGACCACGGAATTGCAGGGCCAGCAGGCGGACGGTCCCAGCGGGCGGCTCAGCGGGCGGCTGATGCGCGCGGCGGCCGCTGCGCGCGGCATGTGGCGGCGCTTCTGGCGCCTGGTTTCGCTCTACATGCCCAAGCGGCTCTATGCCCGCTCGCTCATCATCGTCATCGCGCCGATGTTCCTGCTGCAATCGGTGATCGCCTTCGTCTTCATGGAACGCCACTGGCAGACGGTGACGCTGCGCCTGTCGCAGGCGGTGGGGCGCGACATCTCGGCCGTCATCGACCTGATGGAGACCTATCCGCACGACGCCGACTACGCCAACGTCATCCGCATCGCGCAGGACCGCCTGCAGCTCAAGGTCGACCTGCTGCCGCCCGACCCCCTGCCGGCGCCCGGCCCGAAGCCGTTCTTCTCCATCCTCGACCAGACGCTGTCGTCGGAGATCACCCGCCAGATCAACCGGCCGTTCTGGATCGACACGGTTGGCAACTCCAACATCGTGGAGGTGCGCATCCAGCTTGAGAACAAGGTGCTGCGCGTCTTCGTGCGCCGCAGCCAGGCCTATGCCTCAAACACCCACATCTTCCTGATCTGGATGGTGGGCACCTCGCTGGTGCTGCTGATGATCGCCATTCCCTTCCTGCGCAACCAGATCAAGCCGATCCTGACGCTGGCCGAGGCCGCCGAGAGCTTCGGCAAGGGCCGGCCCATGCCGCCCGATTTCCGCCCGCGCGGCGCCGAGGAGGTGCGGCGCGCCGGCTTCGCCTTCATCCAGATGCGCGAGCGCATCGAGCGCCAGATCGAGCAGCGCACGGCCATGCTCACCGGCGTGAGCCATGACCTCAGGACCATCCTCACCCGCTTCAAGCTGCAACTGGCGCTGGCCCGCGGCAAGGCCGACATCGAGGC
>DAOKZN010000270.1:0-3916 GCA_035325625.1 Mesorhizobium sp.
CGAGCAGGTAGGTGCCCTCGTAGAGCGCGTTGGCGCGGAACATGGGGAAGACGAAGTCGCGCACGAACTCCTCGCGCACGTCCATGACGCGGATGTCCTTGATGCCGAGCATCTCGGCCTTGCGCCGTGCCGGCTCAAGCTCTCCGCCCTGGCCCAGATCCGCGGTGAAGGTGACGACCTCCGCGCCGAGTTCCGTCTGCAGCCATTTCAGGATGATGGACGTGTCGAGACCGCCCGAATAGGCGAGCACGACCTTCTTGACGTCTTTGAGCTTTGGCATGGGCATTCCGTTGTCGTTGGTTCAGCGCCGGCGAGCGCACTCATAGCAGGAAAGCGCCGCGCCACAAGCTTTCCGCAAATGGACGCGGAATGGAAAATTTCGATCCCGACCCAAAAATTGCCAGAAAATTACGCATGGCGGCCCGAAATGGCGATTCCGTCATTGTGGTGTGCTGCCGTTTTGTGCAATGCAGTGCGCCGGCCGTTCGGCCCCACTCCAATCCTCGCCAACGAAGACGGGAAACCAGACAGGATTTGACGATGTCCGAAAGCAACCTTCTCGACAGCGCCCTCGTTCGTCTCGACGAAGCCGCCAAGCACATCAACGTCGACCCCGACGTGATCGAGAAGCTGAAATTCGCGCGCGAGACCACCAAAGTCCGTCTGATGATCCGCATGGACGACGGCTCGCGAAAATCGTTCCTGGCCTGGCGATGCCGCTACGACGACACGCGCGGCCCCACCAAGGGCGGCATCCGCTTCCATCCCGACGCCACGGCGGAGGAGGTGGAGATGCTTGCCTTCTGGATGACCTTCAAATGCGCGGTCATGAACCTGCCCTATGGCGGCGGCAAGGGGGCGGTGCAGGTCGATCCGCGCACGCTGTCCAAGGCCGAACTGGAGCGCCTTTCGCGCTCCTACATGCAGGCGTTCTCGCGCATCATCGGCCCCGACCGCGACATTCCCGCGCCCGACGTCTACACCAACTCCATGATCATGGGCTGGATGGCCGACGAATATGCCCAGATCGTCGGCCAGGCCTCGCCGGCCGTCATCACCGGCAAGCCGATCGCGCTGGGCGGCTCGCTCGGCCGCGGCGACGCGACGGCGCGCGGCGGCTACTATCTGGTGCGCCACCTGGCCGGGGATCTCGGCCTCGACGGGCAGCTGCGCGTCGCGATCCAGGGTTTCGGCAATGCCGGCCAGTACATCGCCTCGCTGATGGCTGCTGACGGCCACAGGATCGTCGCCGTTTCCGATTCCGGCGGTGCGGTGCGCGCCGCAGGCGGCCTCGACCTCGAAGCCCTGCTGGCTGCCAAGCAGGAAGGGCTTTCGGTCATCGCCACCGCCGGCAAGAACGGACATGAAGCGTTCAGCGCCGCCGATCTGGTGGGGGTGGACTGCGACGTGCTGGTGCCGGCCGCGCTGGAAAACATGATCCACAGGGACAACGCCGCCTCCGTGAAGGCGAGGCTGGTGCTGGAGCTGGCCAACGGGCCGGTGACGCCCGAAGCCGACGAGATCCTGGCCGGACGCAACGTGGTCGTGCTGCCGGACATCCTCGCCAATGCCGGCGGCGTGACCGTGTCCTATTTCGAGTGGGTGCAGAACAAGCAGGGCTACTACTGGGAGCTGGAGGAAATCCATTCCAGGCTGCGCACCATCATGGAACGCGAGGGCCGGGCGGTCTGGGAGCTTTCCGCCCAGCGCGGCATCACCATGCGCACGGCCGCCTATGTGCATGCGCTGAGCCGCCTGGCCGAGGCGATCGAGGCGCACGGCACGCAGAACTATTTCATCAGCTGAACCAGACAGGGCGCCGCCACGCGCGGCGCCCCGTTCCGCAACCCGTCGGGCGCCACGACATGCTGTCCTTCGTTCCGGATATCGCCACGCTGGCGCAGTTCGCCGTCGCCACCCTCATCCTGGCCATCACGCCCGGGCCGGACATGACGCTGTTCGTCGGCCGCGCGCTCTCGGAAGGAAGGGCGGCGGGCTTCGCCTGCATGGCCGGGGCGATGAGCGGCATCGTGCTGCATACCGCGCTGGTGGCGCTGGGTCTCTCGGCGCTGATCGTGGCCTCGCCGCAGGCTTTCCTTATGCTGAAGATGGTCGGCGCCGGCTATCTGGTCTGGCTGGCCTGGCAGGCCATCCGCCACGGCTCGGCCTTTTCCCCGGACACGGCCAGGCGCACGCCGCGCTCGCTGGCGCAGAACTGGGCGACGGGGCTGGGCATCAACCTGCTCAACCCGAAGATCATCCTGTTCTTCATGACCTTCCTGCCGCAGTTCGTCTCCGCGCACGATCCCAACGCGCCGGGCAAGCTGTTCTTCCTCGGCCTGATGTTCATCGTGCTGTCGCTGCCGATCACCGCGTCCATGGTGATCGCCGCCGACCGCTTCGCCGGCCTTCTGAAGAGGAATCCGCGGGTGACGCGGGTGACCGACTATCTGTTCGCCGGGGTGTTCTCGGCCTTCGCGCTCAAGATCCTGACGACCCAGGCGAAGTAGCATCGCGCCAGCTTCCGGCGCGGCGGCCCGCGGCGAGCCAGTAGAACAGGCCGCCGGTCGCCCCCGCGCCGACGACCGCCAGCATGGGGCGGAGGTCCGCCACCTCGAAGTCGGAGGCGCCCGTCCAGGCGGCGAAGCAGAGAAAGGCAGCCGCGACCAGGCCGCCGCCGACGGCATAGAACGATAAGCTTCGCCGGCCCGACATTTCCGACACGAAAATGAGGGCCGCCGCCGGTATGAAGCCGAAATAGGCGACGAACAGCGCCACGACGGGAATGGAGAAGGCGAGCGAGGCGGCGAGGGGCTCATCCCCGGTTCCGCTGTCGGCACTGAGGAAGACGAGGTTGAGGAAAGCGCTGGCGGCAAGGGAGGCGGCGGCATAGCCGGCCAGGATGGCGGCGCAGCGGAAGAAGTAGGCCGCGACCCGGCTCACGCCTCGCCGTGCCCGGCGATCATCATGGCTTCCAGCGCCAGCCGGTCCACCTTGCGCATGCGCTCCGATTCCGACTTCAACTGGCCGCAGGCGGCGAGGATGTCGCGCCCGCGCGGCGTGCGGATGGGCGAGGCGTAGCCGGCATTGTTGATGAAGTCGGCGAAGCGCTCGATCGTCTCCCAGTCCGAGCACTGGTAGTTGGTGCCCGGCCACGGGTTGAACGGGATCAGGTTGATCTTGGCGGGAATGCCCTTGAGCAGCCTGACCAGGGCGCGGGCGTCGTCGAGCGAATCGTTGACGTCCTTCAGCATCACATATTCGAAGGTGATGCGGCGCGCGTTGGAAAGGCCCGGATATTTGCGGCAGGCCTCCATCAGTTCCTTCAACGGGAATTTCCTGTTGATCGGCACCAGGAGGTCGCGCAGATCGTCGTTGGTGGCATGCAGCGAGATGGCCAGCATCACGCCGATCTCCTCGCCGGTGCGGTAGATTTCCGGCACCACGCCCGAGGTGGACAGCGTGATGCGGCGCTTGGACAGCGCCAGCCCGTCGCCGTCGGAGGCGATCAGCAGCGCCTTCTTGACCGCCTCGAAATTGTAGAGCGGCTCGCCCATGCCCATCATGACGACGTTGGACACCTTGCGGCCCTCGCTCGGCACGATGGCGCCGGCCGGCGTGTCGCGGTCCGGAAAATCGCCCAGCCGGTCGCGTGCCGAAAGAAGCTGCGCGAGGATTTCCTCGGTGGTCAGGTTGCGCACCAGCTTCTGCGTGCCGGTGTGGCAGAAGGAACAGGTCAGCGTACAGCCGACCTGCGAGGAGATGCACAGCGTGCCGCGCCCTTCCTCGGGAATGTAGACGGTCTCGATCTCCACCGGCCGGCCGGCGCCGCGGGGCGGGAAGCGGAACAGCCATTTGCGGGTGCCGTCGGACGAGATCTGCTCTTCGACGATCTCCGGCCGGGCGATGGAAAAAT
>DAOKZN010000271.1:0-3909 GCA_035325625.1 Mesorhizobium sp.
CGGCCGATGCCGTAGGCGTCCGCCACCATGCGCTCGGCCGGCTTGACCGGCGAGGTATCGTCAGCATCCAGCTCGACGTCGAGGGCCAGCACCTCCTCGTTGCGGCCGCGCAGCATGGCCAGCGCCCGGTGGCTCGGCACGCCGGCCCAGCGCTCGACATGGTCGAAATAGTCGGAGAATTTCGCGCCCGCCTCCTGCTTGCCGTCCACCACGCGCGAGCGCAGGAGGGCGCGATCCTTCATGTAGGCACGCAGCCGGCCTACCAGGTCGGCGTTCTCGGAGAACTGCTCGGCCAGTATGTCGCGCGCGCCTTCCAGCGCCGCCTTGGCGTCCGGCACCTCCTCGCCGACATAGGCGGCCGCCAGCTCCGCCGGCACGGCGGCGCGGTCGGCCAGGATCGCCTCGGCCAGCGGCCCCAGCCCGCGCTCGCGCGCGATCTGGGCCTTGGTGCGGCGCTTAGGCTTGTAGGGCAGGTAGATGTCCTCCAGCTCCGCCTTGGTGGCGACGGCCGCGATCTTGCCTTCCAGCTCGGGCGTCAGCTTGCCCTGCTCGCGGATGGAGGAAAGGATGGTCTCGCGCCGCGCGTCCAGCTCGCGCAGATAGGCGAGCCGCTCGTCGAGCAGGCGAAGCTGCGTATCGTCCAGCCCGCCGGTGGCCTCCTTGCGGTAGCGCGCGACGAAGGGAACGGTGGCGCCCTCGTCGAGAAGGGCGATCGCCGCCGCGGCCTGCTCGGGCCGGGCGTTGATCTCGGCAGCGATGATCGTGGCGAGGCGTTTGGTATCGGTGGCCATGTAAATCCCGGAATCATGGAACGGGCGGCGACCATAGAGCCATTGCCGGGCATCGGCCAGCGCCGGTTTTCCACAGTGCGGCATGAGCGCGCCGCGCTGCGTGGCGCGTTGACGAAACCCGCGCCGCTGGCTAGCTTGCGCGCGGAATTGGTTCCGCCGCGAGGCGGATGAAAAGGGAACGCGGTGCGGCCGGGAAACCGGCCAAAGCCGAGACTGCCCCCGCAACTGTAACCGTTGAGCCTCGTTCCAACACGCCACTGGCCGCCATGCGGCCGGGAAGGCGGAGAAAGGCTGCGACACGGAAGTCAGGAGACCTGCCTTTTCCGGTCACCCAAGCCTGGCCACGGGGTGTGGTTCGGCGCGGTCGTCCGTGGCGGTGACACTGAAAGTGTTGCCGCATGCCGGAAACGGCCGGGGGTGGATGCGACCAGCCAGTCCGCAAGCCCCATGATCGACCGGAACCGCTGCGGTTCGTCATGAACCTCGGGGCGAAGCATTTCGCCGCCGACACTCTTTAGGGGGCGGATGTGAACAAGAAGATTTTGCTGGCGGGCACCGCGGCACTGGTGCTGACGGGCCCAGCGGGCGCGCAGGAAGCGCCGGCCGAGGACGGCGCGACGAAGCTCGAGCGCATCGTCATCACCACGCCGCTGCGGCGGGAAAGCTCGCTGGAGCGCTCGACCTCGTCGGTGACGGTGATCGGCGCCGAAGAGATCGCGCAGTCGCCGGCGCTCGACCTGCCGTCGCTGCTCAAGACGGTTCCCGGCATCACCGCCACCTCCAACGGCGGGCTGGGCGCCGATTCGAGCATTTCCTTGCGCGGCGCCACGCCCAGCCAGACGCTGGTGCTGGTCAACGGCGTGCGCGCCGCTTCCGCGACCACCGGCACGGTCAACCTCTCCAGCATCCCGCTGGCCTCGATCGAGCGCATCGAGATCGCCAAGGGCTCGCATTCGGCCCAGTACGGCGCGGACGCCATCGGCGGCATCATCAACATCATCACCAAGCAGGGCGGCCTGTGCGCCGACGGCCGCAGCGCCTGCGGCTCCATCACCGCCGGCGTCACCCATCCGTGGGGCGGATATGTCTCCGCAGGCGTGCAGGGGCAGAGCGAAAGCGGCGTGAACTACGCGCTCGGCGGCCAGTTCCTCGGCACGCGCGGCTACGACTTCACCCTGCCCAGCGCCTGGGGCCACGAGCCCGACGACGACGGCTTCGTGCGCGGCTCGGCCAATTTCGCGCTGTCGAAGGACCTCGCCTGGGGCCGCGTCTATGCCGACGGCCTCTATGCGCGCGGCCGCGTCCACTACGACAGCACCCCGCCCGCCGCCAACGAGGCCGACACGGACAATTTCTCCGGCCGGCTCGGCGCCCGCATCGACCATTCCGAGAGCTGGTCGTCCACGCTGGAATTCAGCGCCGCGCTCGACAACGCCTCCAATTTCCGCGGCGACATCAAGGGCGACGACTTCGACACCCGCCGCTACGGCGTGCTGGCCACGACGCAGAAGAGCTTCGAGACCGACACGGCCCGGCACGTGCTGCTGGGCGGCGTGGAAGCCTACCGCGAATCGGTCGCCGGCAGCTCCATCTTCGACGTGCCCTACGACAAGACGAGCCGCGACCTGACGGCCGTGTTCGGCCAATATTCCTTCGAATACGGCGCGCTCAATGTCGATTCCGGCCTGCGCTACGACCATGACGGCCAGTTCGGCGGGGCCACCACCTACAATCTGGGCGCAAGCTACGAGCTGATCGAAGGGCTGGTGGCGCGCGCCTCGCTCGGCACCGGCTTCCGCGCACCGACCTTCAACGACCTCTACTATCCCGACCCGTACACGCCGGGCAATCCCGACCTGAAGCCGGAGAAGTCACGCTCCTACGAGATCGGGCTGACCTGGCAGCCGACCGACGCCACCAGCCTCGACCTGGCGCTCTACCGCAGCGACATCAGCAACCAGATAACCTGGGCGCCGGTCGACCCGAACGACTTTTTCGGCCCCTGGCATCCGGACAACGTCCAGAAGGTGCGCGTCACCGGCTTCGAGGCCGCGCTTTCGCATCGCTTCAGCGAACAATGGAGCGCCAGGGCGACGGTGGACGTGCGCGAGCCGCTCAACCGCAGCGAAGGGCCGCACGGCCGCTATGTCATCTATGCCGACCGCTTCAAGGCGAGTGCGGAGCTGACCTACAGCCCGACCGAGCAATTGCAGCTCACCGGGCGGGTGCTCTACGGCGCGTCCCGCTACACGGACGAGGCGAACACGACGGAACTGCCGCACTATGTGACGGCCGACTTCACCGCCCTTTACGCCCTCGACAGCCGCTCGCAGTTCAAATTCTCGGTGGAGAACATCTTCAACGAGCAATATGAAACCAAGGCAAGCTACCGGGCACCGGGGCGCACGCTGGATCTCAGCTTCACCCGCGCCTTTTGATGCCCGGGGAAACCGGCTGCGAAGGACACGCATGAGGCAGGCACGACCGATGCGCATCGCCTGCGCCGCCCTCGCCATGGCGGCGGGGGCGGCGCTGTGCGCCGTGCCCGCCGTCGCCGCCGAGCCGCCGCGGCGCGTCGTCTCGCTCAACCTGTGCACCGACCAGATGGCCATGCTGATCGCCGGCGGGGACCAGCTCTATTCGGTCTCCGACCTGGCCGTCGATCCGCACTCCGCCGTGCTCGTGGACGAGGCCAGGAAATACGCCATCAACCACGGGCTGGCCGAGGAGATCTTCCTGATGCGGCCGGACCTGGTGCTGGCCGGCACCTTCACCACCCGCGCCACCGTGGACCTTTTGCGCCGCCTCGGCATCCGCGTGGAGGAGTTCGCGCCCGAAAACTCCTTCGACGACATCCGCGACGGCTTTCGGCGCATGGGCGACCTTCTCGGCCGGCGGAAGCGGGCGGAGGAGCTGGTGGCCGAGATGGACCGCGAGCTTGCCGGGCTGCGGGCGCATCCGCGGCCGGACGTCGCGGTCGCGGCCTGGGAGCCGAACAGCTACACCTCCGGCACGGGAACGCTGGTGGACGCCATCATCCGGGCCGCCGGCCTCACCAACATTGCCGGCCGGCTGGGGCTGACCGGCATGGCCAAGCTGCCGCTGGAGCTGCTGATCC
>DAOKZN010000272.1:0-3892 GCA_035325625.1 Mesorhizobium sp.
CCATGTCCATGATCTTGCAGATCTTCTGCGCGTGCGTCTCCGACAGCGAGCCGCCGAGCACGGTGAAGTCCTGGGAGAACACATAGACCAGCCGGCCGTTGATGGTGCCCCAGCCGGTCACCACGCCGTCGCCGGCCACCTTCTGCCCGGCCATGCCGAAATCGGTGGCACGGTGCGTGACATACATGTCGAACTCCTCGAACGAGCCCTCGTCGAGAAGAACCTCCAGCCGCTCGCGCGCCGTCAGCTTGCCCTTGGCGTGCTGCGCGTCGATGCGCTTCTGGCCGCCGCCGAGACGTGCCTGATGGCGCCGGGCCTCCAGTTGCTCCAGAACCGCGCGCATCAGGCGCCGCCCCTGCCGCAGGCCGCGGCGTCAGAAATTCGTGGCAATGTCATAGCCCTGCCTCCCGTTCCGCATGATTTCGCGGATGGCGGCGTGTAGACGCGCGCGGCGGCGGAGAAAACCATTGAAAGGGTGCAATTGTGTAATGTAGAAAAATGCAAACCTATAATTGCGAATATGCAAAATGGCTCCAGGCAAGCTGTTCATCGGAAGGCGGGTTCGCGAATTGCGCGAGGCAGGCAAGGCCACGCAGGCGGCCTTCGCCGAGCGGCTCGGCATCTCCACCTCCTATCTCAACCAGATCGAGAACAACCAGCGCCCGGTCTCGGCCACCGTGTTGCTGGCGCTGGCGGAAAATTTCCAGATCGACATCGCCTCCATCTCCGGCAGCGACGGCGACCGGCTGCTGTCGGCGCTGCGCGAGGCGCTGGCCGACCCCGTCTTCGACGTCCATTCGCCGGGCCTGCAGGAGCTGAAGCTGGTCGTGCAGAACGCGCCGGCCTTCGCCCATGCGCTGATCGCCTGTCACCAGGCCTATCGCAGGAACAGCGAGCAGCTTGCCAGCTTCGACGACCGCATGGTGCGGGCCGACGCCTTCGCCGAGCCGGCGCCCTATGAGGAAGTGCGCGACTTCTTCCATTTCGTCGACAACTACATCCACGATCTCGACCTTGCCGCCGAGCGGCTGGCCGCTGCGCTGGAGGTTCCCGAGCGCGAGCCTGGCGCGGTCCTTGCCGAGCATCTGGAGCGGCGGCACGGGGTGCGCATCCTGCGCGCGAGCCCGGGCGAGGCGATCCTGCGCCGCTACGACCCGGCCGCGCGGGCGCTGTTCCTCAATCCCTATTCGCCGGCCGCCACCCGCAGCTTCCAGATGGCCTTTCAGATCGCCGGGCTGGAGGAGGAGGCCGAGATCGGCGCCATCGTGCGGCGGGCTGGCTTCCGCACCGCGGAGGCGGCGGAGATCTGCCGCATCGGGCTGATGAACTATTTCGCCGGCGCGCTGATGCTGCCCTACCGGCCCTTCCTGGCCGCGGCGAAGGAACTACGCCACGACCTGGAACTGCTGGCGGCGCGATTCGGCGCCAGCCTGGAGCAGGTGGCGCACCGCCTCTCCACCCTGCAGCGGCCGGGCCTGAAGGGGGTGCCGGTGTTCTTCGCCCGCATCGACCGGGCAGGCAACATCACCAAGCGCCACAGCGCCGCCCGCCTGCAATTCGCGCGCTACGGCGCGGCCTGCCCGCTTTGGAACGCCCACCAGGCTTTCGAGACGCCGGGCCGCATCATCCGCCAGCTCGCCGAGACGCCGGACGGCGTGCGCTACCTGTGCGTGGCCACCGAGATCGCCAAGGGCGGCGGCGGCTTCAACGCGCCGCATCGCCGCTATGCCATCGCGCTGGGCTGCGAGGTGGCGCATGCCGGCGACTTCGTTTATGGCGACGGGCTGGACCTCACCAGCCGGGCCGCCTTCGATCCCATCGGCATCTCCTGCCGCATCTGCGAGCGGGTGGACTGCGTGCAGCGCGCGGTGCCGCCGCTCAAGCGCCGGCTGGCCGTCGATCACGACAGCCGCGCCATCCTGCCGTATTCGATCCTCTAGGGCATCGGACCGAAAAGTGGGGGCCGGTTTTCGGAAAAATCCGATGCTCGAACAGAGAAATAGATCGCCAATATGCGTCCGTCAGGACGCATGGCGATCTGAACTCAGGCGGCCGGCTGGATGCCGAAGTCCTCGGGCGCCAGCAGAAGGTCCGCCAGCGTGTAGCGGTCCAGCGTGCCGGAAAAGGCGGCCAGCGCCTCCCGCAGCACGCCGCGCAGGCGGCAGCGCGGCGTGATGAGGCATTTGTTGCCGCTGCGGAAGCACTCGACCAGGGCGAAGTCCGGCTCGGTGGCGCGCAGCACGTCGCCGAGGCGGATCGTCTCCGGTCGCCTGGCCAGCGAAAGTCCGCCCGAGCGGCCGCGCACCGCCTTCAGGAAACCGGCGCGGGTCAGCTGGTTCGCCACCTTCATCAGATGGGCGCGCGAAATGCCGTAGACCTCGGCGGTCTCCTCGATGGTGATGAGCCGGTCGGCCTGCGTCGCAGCATACATCAGAAGCCGCAGCGAATAGTCGGAGAAATCTGTCAGTCGCATTGGAAATCCCTCGGCGCCGGCGGCGGATCGTCACGGTTCGCCTGTAAACATGCCTATTGCAGGTATCTTTTGCAAGCTCCACGCCTTTTGTCGCGCATGAGGAGGGCTGTTTGCAATAAGATGTATTGACTATATATCTTTTTGGATCGACTATCCACGCGGCGGCGCAAGGCGCGGCTGCGCACAAGAGGAGAGCTGATGATGGCTGTCGAGGCGGCGACCGTTTCGGACGAAGAGGTCAAGGAAGCGCTGCGGCTCGTCATCGACCCGGAGCTTGGCTACAACATCGTCGACCTCGGCCTGGTCTACGAGGTCGCGGTCTCCGATGGCGGCGTCGTCCAGATCATGATGACGACGACGACGCGCGGCTGTCCCGCCACCAACTATCTGAAGGAAGGCGCTCGCGACGCCGCCTGGAGCGTGCCCGGCGTGGAATTCGTCGACGTCAGCCTCACCTACGAGCCGCCCTGGACGCCCCGCATGATGACCGACGAGGCCAAGCAGCATCTCGGCATTGGCGGCGACGGCGATTGGTGAGCGCCCCGGCGCGCAAAGCAGCGGAGACCAAAGACATGAACATCGCTGACCGAGACAGAAAGCAGGGCGCCGGCCATCCGGATGCCGCCGCCGACAGTTCCCTCCTGCCCATGCTGATCGGCGGCCTCGCGCTGATCGTCATCGGCATGATCGTGGTGGCCATGCTGGTTTGACCCGGCTGGCCGCGCGCGGGCGCCTGCCTGCGCGCCGCCGCCGTCAGCGCACGACCAGGACGGGAATCGTCGCGGTCGCCAGCACCTCGGCGGTCTGGCTGCCGAGCAGCAGGCGCTTGAAGCCGCGGCGCCCGTGCGAGGCCATGACGATGAGCCCGCTGCCGAGGCGCTGTGCGGTCTCCACGATCGTCGAGGCGGCCCAGGCGTCCGGCACGTGCAGCGTGTCGGCATCGATGCCCGCCTTCGCCGCCTCCGCCTTGGCCGTCGCCAATATCCCGTCGGCGAAGGTCTTCTGGCCGGCCTCGTAGGTGGCGAAATCGTCGGGCGAGGCGACCCAGCCCGCCGCGGTGGCCGTCGCCCGGATCGGGAACGGCTCCGTCACGATGATGATGGTGACCTTGCTGCCGAGCGCCTTGGCCAGCGAGAGCCCCTGCTCGACGCCGTGATGCGCGAGTTCCGAGCCATCGGTCGGGATGAGGATATGGTCGTACATGATGTCCCTTCGTGTGCGGTTGCAGCTTTGCGACTATGCCTATCACCGCAACGGGCCGCAATATTTGTCACAGCGCAAAACGGGCCGGCGGAATCGCCGGCCGCACGGGCCCGGCATGTGCCGGCCCTGCCTTTGATTTGCAACAATTGCCTAGTAGACAGGGGCCATGTGCATGGAAACCTTCGTCAGGATGTCGAGGCTCGCCGGGGA
Organism: Mesorhizobium sp.; assembly: GCA_035325625.1. Taxonomy (GTDB): domain Bacteria; phylum Pseudomonadota; class Alphaproteobacteria; order Rhizobiales; family Rhizobiaceae; genus Mesorhizobium. The sequence continues at coordinate 3,887 of DAOKZN010000272.1, forward strand.
AGCAGG
>DAOKZN010000273.1:0-2416 GCA_035325625.1 Mesorhizobium sp.
GTCTCGGTGCTGATCTTCGTCGGCACGCAGATCCTGCCGGGCGACGTCGCGCAATCCATCCTCGGCCAGGCGGCCACGCCTGAATCGCTCGCCAACCTGCGCGAGCAGCTCGGCCTCAACGACCCGGCCTATGTGCGCTATTTCCGCTGGCTGGGCGGCGTGCTGACCGGCGACCTCGGCACGGCGCTGACCAGCGGCCAGGACATCGGCACCTCCATCTCCGGCCGGTTGTGGAACACGCTGTTCCTGGCCTTCTGCGCCGCCGCGATCGCCGTGCCGCTGGCCATCCTGCTCGGCCTGTTGGCGGTGCGCTACCGCAACGGGCCGATCGACAAGCTGGTTTCGGGCCTGGCGCTGGCCTCCACCTCCTTCCCGGAGTTCTTCATCGGCTATCTTCTGGTCTATTTCTTCGCGGTGAAATGGCAGATCTTCCCCGGCATCTCGACCGTCTACGAGGGCATGCCCTTCCTGGACCGCATGATGGCGGTGGCGCTGCCGGCGGCGGCGCTGACGCTGGTGGTGCTGGCGCACATGATGCGCATGACGCGCGCCGCGATCCTCAACGTCATGCAGTCGGCCTATATCGAGACGGCGGAGCTGAAGGGCCTCTCGCCCTTCGACATCATCCGCAAGCACGCCTTCCCCAACGCCATCGCGCCGGTGGTCAACGTGGTGATGCTGAACCTCGCCTATCTCGTCGTCGGCGTGGTGGTGATCGAGGTCATCTTCGTCTATCCCGGCATGGGGCAATATCTGGTCGACCATGTCGCCAAGCGCGACGTGCCGGTGGTGCAGGCGGTGGGGCTGATCTTCGCGGCCGTCTACATCACCCTGAACATCATCGCCGACATCGCCTCCATCCTGGCCAATCCGCGCCTCAGGCATCCGAAGTGAGGGGCGGGCCATGCTGGATCTGAAACGCATTCCCATCGGCGCCTGGATCGGCCTGATCCTGACGGCCCTGTTCCTGATCTGCGCGCTGTTCGCGCCCTGGCTGGCGCCGCACGGCAACGGCGAGGTGGTGGGCGACGTGTGGGCGCCGATGTCGGCGCAGAACTGGCTGGGCACCGACAATCTCGGCCGCGACCTGCTGTCGCGCATGATCTACGGCGCGCGCATCACCATCTTCATCGCGGTGCTGGCCACGGCGCTGTCGTTTTCGCTGGGCGCCATACTCGGCTTCACGGCCGCCGTGGTGGGCGGCTGGTTCGACACGCTGATGTCGCGCTTCGTCGACCTTCTGATGTCGATCCCCACGCTGATCTTCGGCCTGGTGGTGCTGTCGGTGCTGCCGTCCACGGTGGCGACGCTCATCCTGGTCATGGGCCTGCTGGATTCCACCCGCGTCTACCGCCTGTCGCGCGCGGTGGCGGTGGACATCAACGTCATGGACTTCGTGGAAGCCGCCAAGCTGCGCGGCGAGGGCATGGGCTGGATCATCTTCCGCGAGATCCTGCCCAACGCGCTGTCGCCGCTGGTCTCCGAGCTCGGCCTGCGCTTCATCTATGCCGTGCTGTTCCTGTCGGCGCTGTCGTTCCTGGGGCTGGGCGTGCAGCCGCCGGACGCCGACTGGGGCGGCATGGTGAAGGAGAACAAGGACGGCATCGTGTTCGGCATCCCCGCCGCGCTGATCCCGGCGGCGGCGATCGCGCTGCTGGCCATCTCGGTCAACCTCGTGGCCGACTGGGTGCTGAACCGCACCGCCGACCTCAAGGGAGGGCGCGGCAATGGCTAGGCGGCCGACCGGCAACCCGAACTCCGACACGCTGCTCGACATCCGCAACCTGCGGATAGAGGCCAGGGTCTACCCGCCCGGCGAGCAGCCGAAAACGGTCACGCTCGTCCACGACGTGTCGCTGTCGCTGAAGAAGGGCAAGGTGCTGGGGCTGATCGGCGAATCCGGCGCCGGCAAGTCCACCATCGGCCTGTCGTCCATGGCCTATGGCCGCGGCGGGGTGCGCATCACCGGCGGCGAGGTGGTGCTGAACGGCCGCGACATCCTCAGGCTCGGGTCGGGCGGCATCCGCGCGGTGCGCGGGCGCGAGGTGTGCTATGTCGCCCAGTCTGCCGCGGCGGCCTTCAACCCGGCGCACAAGCTGATGGACCAGGTGGTGGAAGCCACGCTGCTGCATGGCGTGGCCAGCCGCGGCGAGGCCGAGAAGCGGGCGCGCGCGCTGTTCCGCAAGCTCAGCCTGCCCGACCCCGACAATATCGGCAGCCGCTATCCGCACCAGGTTTCCGGCGGGCAGTTGCAGCGGGTGATGACGGCGATGGCGCTGTGCTCGGAGCCGGACCTGATCGTGTTCGACGAGCCGACCACGGCGCTGGACGTGACCACGCAGATCGACGTGCTGGCCGCCATCAAGGACGCCATCCGCGACACCCATGTGGCCGCGCTCTACATCACCCACGACCT
>DAOKZN010000273.1:2516-3889 GCA_035325625.1 Mesorhizobium sp.
TCGGTGGACATCCACCCCGGCCAGACGCTGGCGGTGGTGGGCGAATCCGGCTCGGGCAAGTCCACCCTGGCGCGCGCCATCACCGGGCTTCTGCCGCCGCAGCAGGGCTCCGTCACCTTCGACGGACGCAAGCTGTCCAACCGGCTGGCCGACCGGCCGAAGGAGGATCTGCGGCAGCTGCAGATGATCTACCAGATGGCCGACGTGGCGATGAACCCGCGCCACACGGTGGGCACCATCATCGGCCGGCCGCTGGAGTTCTATTTCGGCATGCGGGGGCGCGAGCGCGACGCGCGCGTGGCCGAGCTGCTCGACAAGATCGAGATGGGCAAGGGCTTCCTCGACCGCTACCCGGCCGAGCTGTCGGGCGGGCAGAAGCAGCGCGTCTGCATCGCCCGCGCGCTGGCCGCCAAGCCCAAGCTCATCATCTGCGACGAGGTGACCTCGGCGCTCGACCCGCTGGTGGCGAACGGCATCCTCAAGTTGCTGCTGGAGCTGCAGCAGGAGGAGAGGGTCGCCTATCTGTTCATCACCCACGACCTCGCCACCGTGCGTTCCATCGCCGATGCGATCGCGGTGATGTATCGTGGCGAGGTGGTCCGCTACGGACCCAAGAAACAAGTGCTGACGCCGCCCTTCGACGCCTACACCGACCTTCTGCTCTCCTCCGTCCCGGAAATGGAGATCGGCTGGCTGGAAAAGGCCATCGCCGGCAGGCGCATGCAAAGCGCAGGGAACTGAACCAACAGGGCAACAAGAGGATAAACGGGAGAACACGACATGACCACCGAACTCGACCATCTGGCAAGGCTTGCCGGCAAGGGCAGGCTTTCGCGCCGCGATTTCCTCGGCCGGGCGGCGGCCCTCGGCGTTTCGGCAGCGCTTGCGGGCACGCTGGCCGACAAGGCCTTCGCGCAGACGCCCGTCAAGGGCGGCCAACTGAAAGCCGGCCTGCAGGGCGGCGAATCCTCCAACGTGCTCGACCCGGCGCTCAACCTTTCCCAGGTCAACTTCAGCTTCGGCAAGTGCTGGGGCGAGATGCTCGTCGAACTGAACCCCGACGGCAGCCTGGAGAACCGCATCGCCGAGGACATCGGCGCCTCCGCCGACGCCAAGACCTGGACGATGAAGATCCGCAAGGGCATCGAATTCCACGACGGCAAGACGGTGACGCCGGAAGACGTGGTCGCCACGCTGGAGCGCCACAGCGACGAGAAGTCGAAATCGGCCGCGCTCGGCATCCTGCAGGGCATCGACAAGATGAAGGCCGATGGCGACGAGGTCGTCATCACGCTCAAGGAGCCGAACGCCGACTTCCCCTACCTGATGGCGGACTACCACCTCGTCATCCAGCCCAACGGCGGCAAGGACAA
>DAOKZN010000274.1:0-3875 GCA_035325625.1 Mesorhizobium sp.
TGGCCGGCTATTCCTTCGGCTCGTGGATCGGCATGCAGCTTCTGATGCGCCGGCCCGAGATCGAGGGCTTCATCTCGATCGCCCCGCAGCCGAACATCTACGACTTCTCGTTCCTGGCGCCGTGCCCGTCGTCCGGCCTCATCATCCATGGCGACGCCGACAAGGTGGCGCCGGCCAAGGACGTGCAGGGGCTGGTGGACAAGCTGCATACGCAGAAGGGCATCACCATCACGCAGAAGATCCTGCCCGGAGCCAACCATTTCTTCGCCAGCCATGCGGACCTGCTGATCGAGGAATGCTCGGATTATCTGGACCGGCGGCTGGCGGGCGAACTCGCCGACCCGCGGCCGAAGCGGCTGAAATAGAGCAAGGCGGCAAATCATGTACGAGCCTCCCCTTTTCCAGGAAAAACGGCAGGAGGTTCTTCATGCGCTGGTCAGGGCGCATCCGTTCGGCCTGCTGATCTCGGCGGGCCCGGACGGTCCCTGCGCCGACGCGATGCCTTTCCTGCTCGACGACGGCGTCGGCGCCCACGGCAGGCTGCGCGCGCATCTGGCCAAGGCCAATCCGCATTGGCGCCTGCTGGCGCAGAACCCGGAGGCGCCGGTCCTGGTCGTGTTCCAGGGCGTCGACACCTACATCACGCCGTCCTGGTATGCGACCAAGCGCGAGACCGGCAAGGTCGTGCCGACATGGAACTACGCCATGGTGCAGGTGCGCGGCGCGGCACGGGTGGTCGAGGATCGCGACTGGCTCGCCGTGCAGATCCGCGACCTCACGGCATTGCATGAAAACGGCAGGGCGACGCCGTGGGCGGTGACGGATGCGCCCGAGAGCTATATCGAGTCGCAGATAAAGGGCATCGTCGGGCTGGAGATCGACATCGCCGAGATCCACGGCAAATGGAAGGTCAGCCAGAACCGCCCCGCCGCCGACCGCGCCGGCGTGATCGAGGGGCTCGAAGCGCAGGGCGACGCGCACAGCGCGGAGATGGCGCAACTGGTGCGGGACTTCGCGCCGAAGAACGGCTGAAGCGTGTCGCGATCTTTCAGTTTCACCCCATACGCTTCAGGTTCTTGATTTCACGCATGTCTTTATCCCGAAAGCGGTTCCCACTTTCGGGAGACATGCGTTAAGCCTTCCCGCCCTGCCGGAAGGACGGCCGCAGCACCGGCAGGCCGGCCGGCATCTGCCGGAACAGGAAGCCCAGCCGGGCAAAGACCATCGCCGTCAGCACCGCCAGCCCGAAGCCCAGCCCGAAGCCCGCCACGGTGTCGCTCGGATAATGGGCGCCCACGAAAATGCGGGTCGAGGCGATCCACATGCAGACGGCGAGCCACAGATAGCGGGCGCGCGGGAACAGCAGCATCAGCACCGCCGCCACCGAACCCATCGTCGTGGCATGGCCGGACGGGAAGGAGGCGTAGCGATAGGCCACCTCGAAGGGGTGGAAGGAAAACGCGCCGAGTTCGGCAAAAAGCGTGGGGCGCGCCCGGCCGATGAAGATCTTCACCAAATTGACGGCAAGGCCCGGCAGGCCCACGGCGGCCAGCACGAAGAAGGCCAGGGAGGTCCTGTCGTAGGCCGCCATCAGCCGCCGGCGCGGCAGGCCGCGCCAGTCGATCTGGTTGGCCACCAGCAGCCACGCCGCCGGCGGCAGCAGGTACCATTGCCCCAGCCCCAGCAGCGTGAGGACGCCGGCAAGCCCCCCGAACGCCGCCGGCAGATGGCCGAGATAGCGGCCCGTTTCCGCATCGAGGAAAAAGGCGCTCAGGGCCGCCAGCAGGGCCACGAAGGCGACCCACAAGGCCCATGGCAGGCGCGGATAGGCGGCCCGGCGGCGGGCGAAACGGCCGCGCACGATGCGCAGCGTGTCCACAAGATTGGCGAGCGAGCGCGCCGCCATTTTGGCCACGACCGGCGGGTCGGGGTGCTCCGCTTCACTGGCCGGCGACATGATAGAGCCCCAGCGTCAAGGTCTTGCCCGACGAGTAGTTGATGCCGTCGATCTCGGCCAGCCGCGCCGCAGCCTTGCCGGATGCGGCCAGTGCCGCCGTCAGTTCGCCCTCCTCGCCCACCGGCACCAGCGCCAGCGCGCAGGCGGGATCGGAGGCCAGATGCGCGGCCGCGCCTTGCGTGTCGGTCAGCAGCGTATCGGTTCCGGCCAGGAACACCAGGCTCGGCTCGTGGTAGCCGGAGGCGGCCAGCGCCGAGGTCTCGCACGGCCGGTAGGCGCGCACCGCCGCCTCGATGCGCGGGCTCAGCCAGATCGGCCGCAGCGACGGGGCGATGGTGCCGAACAGCAGCGCATAGCCGATGCCGGCGGCGGCGGCCGCCGCCCCGATGCGGCTGACGGAAAGCGGCGCGGGCCGCGGGAAGGCCAGCCAGCCGGCGGCCAGCACGGCAATGGCGGCGGGGATGCTCCAGAAATTGAAGGCATGCGTGAGGTAAAGCGGAGCACCGATCGAGACGGCGGCGAGCCCGAGCGTGACCACGGCGAGGCCGAAGGCCGTCGCCCACCACAGCAGGGCCTGCCACCGCTTCAGCTTCTCGTCCGCCGCTCCCGGCGGCGCCGCCAGCAGCCAGCCGATCAGCAGCGCCAGCGCCGGGTATGCCGGCAGCACGTAGTGCGGCAGCTTGGTCGGGATCAGCTCGAACAGCAGCCAGAAGGGGATGTACCAGGCCAGGCAGAAGCGCAGCCGCGCATCCTTGCGCACATGGTTCAGCGCGACCAGCGCGGCGCCGATCGCCGCCAGCCCGAACGGCCACATGAACAGCGAATAGGTGAGCACGTAGAAGCCCGGCGGCTGGCCATGCGATTCCTCGCCCTGCGCCACCTTGCCCAGCATGTCCTTGCCCACGGCCTCCTGCCAGAAGGCGCCGCCGCTCTTCCAGCTGATCAGCGCCAGCCAGGGCAGCACGATGACGGCGGCGAGCAGGACGCCGCGCCCGGCCTTCAGCCTCTTCAGCCAGCGGCCGTCGCGCTCGAAGGCGAACAGCGTGGCCACCGTCAGCGCCGACAGCAGCGGCGCGATCGGCCCCTTGACGAGGATGCCCAGCCCCTGCGCGGCCCAGAACAGCCAGGGCAGCCAGCCGGCCACCGGCTCGTTACGGCGGGAGGCGACGTAGATCTGCGCCAGTGCGCCCTGCGCCGCCACGCAGCAGGCCAGCAGCACCGCATCCGTCTTGGCGATGCGACCCTCGAAGGCGGCGGCGAACAGCGCGGCCAGCACCAGCCCGGCGGCCGTGCCGGCATCCGCGCCGAACAGTCGCGTCCCGGTCCAGGCCAGGCCCACGACCGAGAGCGCGATGCCGAGCGCCGAGACCAGCCGGTAGACCCAGATCGGCGCCTCGGCCCCCTGCCCGCTGAGGCCGACCGCCGCCGACTGCAGCCAATAGATGCCGATGGGCTTCTTGTAGCGCGCCTGGTCCTGGAAGCGGATGTCGACATAGTCGCCGGCCTCCACCATCTGCTTGGTGGCCTGCACGAAGCGCGCCTCGTCGCGGTCCACGGGCGCCAGGCTTGCCAGCCCCGAAGCCGAAAGCAGCAGGCTGAACAGGAAAAGCAGCAGATACCGCGTCTTCATCGCCCCTCGCCGTCCGCCGGCCCCGGCCCGCTCAGTCGACCTTGCTCATGGCCGCCTTGCGCTCGTTGGCGATCAGCCACAGATTGCGGATATAGATGACCAGGCCCAGCCCCTGCCCGGCGATGAAGACGGGATCGCGCCGCTGGATGGCATAGATGAACAGCAGGCCGCCGCCGAACAGCGAGAAGAACCAGAAGGCCACGGGCACCACGGAGCGCTTGGCCCGCTCGGAGGCCAGCCATTGCACCACGAAGCGCATGGTGAAGAAGAGCTGCGCCACGAAGCCGA
>DAOKZN010000275.1:0-3860 GCA_035325625.1 Mesorhizobium sp.
AGCCGGAGGCGAAGCAGGCGACGGGGTCGGGAAAGCGCCGCGCCCAGCGGTCGGAAAAGGCCGCCGGCGGGCCGATCACCACCGCGCCTGCGAACTCGCCCTTGCCGCCGGCCTCCAGCGTGGCGGGCTGCAAAGGGCCGAGGTCGACGCCGCGTTCCTGATAATAGGCGCTGAGCCTGGCCAGCGCGCCGTGGATGTGGATCGGCCTGTCGTAGCCGGCCTCGCGCAGCAGCTTCATCACCCGCTGCGCCTTGCCGAGCGCATAGGCGCCGACCAGGTGCGTGCGCTCGGGAAATTGCGCCGCCGATCTCATCAGCCGTGCGATCTCGTCGCGCGGCGGCGGATGCCGGAACACCGGCAGGCCGAAGGTGGCCTCGGTGATGAAGACGTCGCAGGGCACGACCTCGAAAGGCGCGCAGGTGGCGTCGGGCGTGCGCTTGTAGTCGCCGGAGGCGACGATGCGCAGGCCGCCCTTCTCCACCGCGATCTGTGCCGAGCCCAGCACATGGCCGGCCGGGTAGAAGGTCACGGAAACGCCCTGGATATCCATCGTCTCGCCCGGCATTGCGGCCTGCGTGGCGCCGGCAAAGCCCTCGCCATAGCGCAAGGCCATGATGTCGAGCGTCTCCCTCGTGGCCAGCACCTTGCCGTGGCCGGGCCGCGCATGGTCGGAATGGCCGTGCGTTACCAGCGCCCGCGCCACCGGGCGCACCGGGTCGATGAAGAAATCGCCGGGCGGGCAGTAGAGCCCCTCGGGCCGGGGGCAGAGCAGGTCGCGGGCGCGCATGGCGCAAAGATAGGTGTTTTCCGCGCCGCGGGAAGCCCGTTGAAATGCGCGCGGTTCTGGATCATAGGAATCGCACCGGCGATCTCCGCCGGGGGAACCCATCGACATGAAACCGCTTCTGGCCTCGTCCGGCGACGTGATCGCCGACCGCCGTGCCGACTATGCGGAAACGCTGTTCTCGATCGGCGATCATGCCGCGGCGGCGGAACTGATGCAGGACGCGCTCGGACTGGCGCCGTCCTGGGTCTTCGGCTGGTTCCGGCTGGGCGAGATGCAGGAGCAGCGCGGCGACCTCGATGCCGCCGCGGCCGCGTGGCGGCGCGTGCTGGAACTGGAGCCGGCCGACCGCCCGGGCGCCGCCCTGCGGCTCGCGCTGATCGGCCGCGCGCCGGCGGCCGATGCCGCGCCCAGCGCCTTCGTCGAGGCCTTGTTCGACCAGTATGCCGGCAGCTTCGAGGCCTCGCTCGTCGGCAGGCTCGACTACCGCGTGCCCGATTTCATGCTTGAAGCGATCCGCGCCCGGCGCGAGCGGCGCTTTTCGCTGGCGCTCGATCTCGGCTGCGGCACGGGGCTGATGGGCGAAAGGCTGCGCCCGTTCGTCGAGCGGCTGGAGGGCTACGACCTTTCGGCCGGCATGCTGCGCAAGGCGGCGGAAAAGGGCGTCTACGACCATCTCGTCAAGGCGGATCTCTCGGCCTTTTCCTACCACGGCCCGAAGGCGGACCTCGTCACCGTCGCCGACGTGCTGATCTATCTCGGCGCCCTGGAAGGCGTGACGGCCACGGTTTCGGGCCTGCTTCAGGAAGGCGGGCTGTTCGCCTTTTCGCTCGAAAGGCTGGCCGCAGGCGGCGACTTCGCGCTCCAGCCGTCGAGGCGCTACGCGCATTCGGAAAGCTATGCCCGGCGCGTGCTGGCGGCGAGCGGCCTTCGCGTCCTGTCGCTGGAGGAAAGGGTCCTGCGCCGGGACCGCGGCGAGCCCGTGTTCGGGCTCATCGTGGTGGCGGAGCGGTGACGATCCCCTTTTGTTCCATATTTCGCTTGGCGATCCGGCGCGTCCGCGCTACCTCTGGCGCGTGACAGCGAAGCCCAGCCCTGTCGGCGAAACCGATACCGCCGAGACCGATGCCGCCGCACTTCTGCCCGAACCCTTCCTGAAATGGTTCGGGCAGAAAGGCTGGTCGCCGCGTCCCCACCAGGTCGAGCTTCTGGCGCGGGCGCAGGCCGGGCAATCGACGCTGCTGATCGCGCCCACCGGCGCCGGCAAGACGCTGGCCGGCTTCCTGCCCGCGCTGACGGAGCTGGCGCAAAGGCCGAAGCGCAAGCCCGGAGAGGCGCGGCGCGGCATCCACACGCTCTACATCTCGCCGCTGAAGGCGCTGGCCGTGGACATCGAGCGCAACCTCGGCAAGCCGGTGGCCGAGATCGGCCTGCCCGTCGCCGTCGAGACCCGCACCGGCGACACGCCCGCCCACAAGCGCCAGCGCCAGAAGCTGGCGCCGCCGGACATATTGCTGACCACGCCGGAGCAATTGGCGCTGCTGATCGCCGGCACGGATGCCAGGCGGTTCTTCGAGGATCTGCGCTACGTGATCTTCGACGAACTGCATTCGCTGGTCACCTCCAAGCGCGGCCACCTGCTGTCGCTGGGCCTGGCGCGGCTGCGCAGCTTCGTGCCGGACCTGCGCGCCATCGGCCTTTCGGCCACCGTGGCCGAGCCGGACGAGTTGCGGCGCTGGCTGGTTCCGCAGAATCCCTCCGGCCGGATGGCCGGTCTCGTCACCGTGGCGGGCGGGGCCAGGCCCGACATCTCCATCCTGGAATCGGAGGAGCATGTGCCGTGGGCCGGGCATTCGGCGCGCTACGCCATTCCCGAGATCTACGACGAGATCAGGAAGCACCGCACGACGCTGCTGTTCGTCAACACGCGCAGCCAGGCCGAGATGCTGTTCCAGGAACTGTGGCGGGCGAACGAGGATGTGCTGCCCATCGCGCTGCATCACGGCTCGCTCGACGTCGGCCAGCGGCGGCGGGTGGAGAAGGCGATGGCCGACAACGCGCTGCGCGCCGTGGTGGCCACCTCCACGCTCGACCTCGGCATCGACTGGGGCGACGTCGACCTCGTCGTGCATGTCGGCGCGCCGAAGGGCGCCAGCCGGCTGGCGCAGCGCATCGGCCGCGCCAACCACCGCATGGACGAGCCCTCCAAGGCCATCCTCATCCCCGCCAACCGCTTCGAGGTGCTGGAGTGCCGCGCCGCGCTCGATGCCAACTATCTCGGCGCGCAGGATACGCCGCCGCTGCTGGCCGGCGCGCTCGACGTGCTGGCCCAGCATGTGCTGGGTACCGCATGCGCGGCGCCCTTCGACGCCGACAGGCTCTATGAGGAGGTGCGAGGCGCGGCCCCCTATGCCGGGCTCGACCGCAGGACCTTCGACCGGGTGGTCGAGTTCGTCGCCACCGGCGGCTATGCTTTGCAGAACTACGAGCGCTACGCCCGCATCCGCAGGACGAAGGACGGGCTGTGGCGGGTGAGCCATCCGCGTATCGCCCAGCAATATCGGCTCAATGTCGGCACCATCGTGGAGATGCCGGAGCTCAACGTGCGCTATGTGCGGCAGGGCCGCGGGCTTGCCGGCCAGGGCGGGCGGATATTGGGCAAGGTGGAGGAATATTTCGCCGAAACGCTCAGGCCCGGCGACAACTTCCTGTTCGCGGGCAAGGTGCTGCGCTTCGAGGGCATCCGCGAGAACGAGTGCGTCGTCTCGGCCGGCGGCGGGCGGGCGCAGGTCATCGTGCCGAGCTACGCCGGCGGCAAGTTCCCGCTCTCCACCTATCTGGCCGACCAGGTGCGCGCCATGCTGGCCGATCCGGAGCGTTGGCAGGCGCTGCCCGAGCAGGTCGCCGACTGGCTCAGGCTGCAGAAGGAAAGGTCCGTGCTGCCGAAGCGCGGCGATCTTCTAGTGGAAACCTTCCCGCGCGGCGACCGGCACTACATGGTCTGCTACCCCTTCGAGGGGCGGCTGGCGCACCAGACGCTGGGCATGCTGCTGACGCGGCGGCTGGAGCGGGCGAA
>DAOKZN010000276.1:0-3850 GCA_035325625.1 Mesorhizobium sp.
AGATCAAGCGCGACTACGAATATCTGATGCGGCTGTGGGAGAACGTGCGCAACCTCACGCTCCAGTCCACCGCCCCGGCCCTCGTCTACGAGGAAGGCTCGCTCATCAAACGCTCGGTGCGCGACCTCTACAACAAGGACATCGACGAGATTCTCGTCTCCGGCGAGGAAGGCTATCGCGAGGCGAAGGACTTCATGCGCATGCTGATGCCCAGCCACGCCAAGGTGGTGCAGCCCTACCGGGACGCCTCGCCGATCTTCGCCCGCAACGGCATCGAGGCGCAGCTCGACAAGATGCTGCAGCCGCAGGTGACGCTGAAGAGCGGCGGCTACATCATCATCAACCAGACCGAGGCGCTGGTCGCCATCGACGTCAACTCCGGCCGCTCCACCAAGGAGCACTCCATCGAGGACACCGCGCTCCAGACCAATCTGGAGGCGGCCGAGGAGGTGGCGCGGCAATTGCGCCTGCGCGACCTTGCCGGCCTCATCGTCATCGACTTCATCGACATGGAGGAGAACCGCAACAACCGCGCCGTCGAGAAGCGCCTGAAGGACTGCCTGCGCAACGACCGCGCCCGCATCCAGGTCGGCCGCATCTCGCATTTCGGCCTGATGGAGATGAGCCGCCAGCGCATCCGCGCCAGCGTGCTGGAATCGACCATGAAGCCCTGCCCGCATTGCGGCGGCACCGGCCATGTGCGTTCCGATTCGTCGGTGGCGCTGCTGGTCGTGCGGGCGATCGAGGACTTCCTGCTCAAGGATTCGCGCAGCCACATCATCGTGCGCACGCCGATCGCCACCGCGCTCTACATGCTCAACCACAAGCGCAGCACGCTGACCGACCTGGAGCGCCGGTTCGGCCTGACGATCACCGTCGAGGCCGACGATTCCGTGGGCTCCCAGCACTACGCCATCAGCCGCGGCGCGCTGGCCGAGAAGCCGGAAGGCTTCGTTCCGATCCAGCCCCAGCCGGCCTATGTCGAGTTCGAGGAGCCCGAGGACGAGATCGTCGAGGAGCCGGAAGAGGAAGAAGCGGCGGAAGCCGCGCCTTCCCAGCCGCAGCAGGCCCGTGCAGGCGAGAACGGCGACAGCCAGCGCGACCGCAAGCGCCGCCGGCGCCGGCGGCGGCGCGGCGGCAAGGATCGCGACGGCGAGCAGGAGGCGGATGCCGCGAACGGCGGCGACGAAGCCGGCTCGGGCGAGGCCGAAGGCGCCTTCGAGGACGCAGACAAGCCTGAAGCCACGGCCCCTGAGGCCGTCGAGGCGGACGCCGCCGATGACGACGGTCCGGCCAAGAAGCGGCGGCGCGGCAAGCGCGGCGGCAAGCGCAATCGTCGCGACGAGACGGACGAGACCGCACTGGCCGACGGCGCGGAACCCGGCCAGGAGACCGAGGCGGCTCCCGCAGAGGACGCCGGTTCCGGCGAGGCAGGCGTGGCCGCGCAGCCGGAGGTGACTGTCGAGCCCGTCACCGCCGAGGAGCCAGTGGTGGCGGTGGAAGATGCGCCGGCCGAAAAGCCGAAGAAGCCGCGCCGCCCCACCCGCGCGAAAAAGGTGGCCGCGGCGCCGGCGGCATCTTCCGAGCCTGCTTCCGACGAGGTGCCTGTGGCCGCCGAGGCTGCCGACGCAACGCCGGCAAACGCCGAAGCGCAGGCGGATGCTCCTGCAGCGGCGGCGGAAGAGGCACCGGCTGCAGCCCCGAAGCCCAAGCCGCGCGCTTCGCGCCGCAAGCCGGCGGCGGCACCGGCTGCGGCCGAACCCGTCGCCGCCGCCTCCCCCGGTGACTCTTCGCCGAGTGACGAGGCGACCGACGAGCAGCCGGCAGCCGAACAGAAGCCCAAGCGGGGCGGCTGGTGGCAGCGCAGGGGGCTTTTCTAAGCGTGTCCCCAGAAAGCGGGAGCCGCCGCGTGTCCTGACGGGCGCATATTGGCGATCCAGCCCTGAAACGGCGGGATGCAGATACAGAAAGAACGGCGGCGGAGCTGGCTCCGCCGCCGTTCGTCATATCGGCGAGATCATTTCACTGATGCTGGGTCACTGATACTGGGTCACTAATGCCGGGCGTGGCGTTCCGCCGAGACTTCGCCCTCGCTGAAAGCCTGGACGAAGGGCATGAGCTGCCAGACGGCGGAAAGGCCGACGATGACATAGGCCACGCGGGCCACATGACCGCCGGCCCCGCCGAACAGGGCGCCCAGCACGTCGAAGTTCGCGATCCCCATCACCAGCCAGTTCAAGCCGCCGATGATGACGAGAATCAGGGTTATCAGGTTCATGGCGCGCATCGATGCCTCCATGAGTTCAATGTTGCCTGCCGAAAAACGCCGGCCGGAATATCCGGTTCCGGCCGATCGCGGATTTGTGAAAGGCCGCAATCTCCGGTGAGGCGGACGGATCAGCCGATCCAGCGCTCGATCCTGGCCAACGCCTCGACCATTTCGTCATGGCGGCCGGCATAGGAAAAGCGCATGTAGCGGTGCCCCTGCCCGGGATCGAAATCGCGGCCGGGCGTGGCCGCCACATGCGCCTCGGCCAGCATGCGGCGGGCGAATTCCATGCTGTCGTTGGTGTGGCGCGTGACATCGCAGAAGGCGTAGAAGGCGCCGTCCATCGGTGCCGCCAGCGCAAAGCCCAGTTCCGGCAGGCGCTTCATCAGCAGCTTGCGGTTCTCGGCATAGCGCTGCTTCACCGCTTCCAGCTCCTGCGTCGCACCGAAGGCTTCGATGGCCGCGACCTGCGACAGTTCAGGCGCGGAGATATAGAGGCTCTGGGCGATGCGCTCGACCGGCCGCACCGCTTCTTCCGGCAGCACCATCCAGCCGATGCGCCAGCCGGTCATGCAATAATATTTCGAGAAGGAATTGATGACCGTCGCGCTCCGATCGAAGGCGAGCGCGGTGGTGTCGGGCGCCTCATAGGCCAGCCGGTGGTAAATCTCGTCGGAAATGACGGCGATGCCGAGATCGGCGGCCGTCTCCAGCAGCCGCTTCAGTTCGCCGGGCGGGATCACCGCCCCGGTGGGGTTGGCCGGACTGGCGAACAGCACGCCCTTCAGCGGCTTCTCGCGATGGGCCGCCTCGAGATGGCCGGCATGCAGCCAGGCCTCGCCCTCCAATTCGATCTCGACCACCTCGATGCCGAGCGCGGCCATGATGTTGCGGTAGGCGGGATAGCCGGGCGCGGCGATCGCCACCCTGTCGCCGGCATCGAACATGGCCAGGAACGCCAGGTTGAAGGCGGCCGAGGAGCCGGTGGTGACGGCGACGCGCTCGGCCGGCACCTCGACGCCGTAGTGATCGCCGTAATGCCGCGCGATCGCGCTGCGGAGCGCGGGCAGGCCGAGCGTGTCGGTATAGCCGATGCGCCCTGCCTTCAGCGCGCGGGCGGCCGCCTCGCGCACGGCCAGCGGCGCGGGATCGGAGGGCTGGCCCACGGCCATGGAGATCACGTCGAGCCCCCGGGCGCTCAGCCGGTTGGCCTCGGCAAGGACATCCATGGCGTGGAAGGGCTCGACGGCGCCGCGGCGCGACAGCGATATGACCATTTCGACCTCGTTGCGTGGCCGGCCGCTGGTGCCGGCGCCGCACAAATGCCCGATTGATGTGAGGATCACAAGGCAAGGAAGATTCCCGTTCCGGCTTTTCATCCCCGGCCGCGTCGTCTACCAGTGAGCGCATCATGTCGAGCCTTTCACGACCCGCATCCATGATCGCAAGGGCAGCGCGCGCCGCAGCGACGTTCTCTCTCGGCGCGGCGATGGCGGTGGCCGCCTCCGTCAGCGCCTTCGCCCAAGGCGTGCCGGTGGTGCGCGACGCCGAGATCGAGGCGCTGGTGCGCGACTATGCGCG
>DAOKZN010000277.1:0-3833 GCA_035325625.1 Mesorhizobium sp.
GCTTCGAGCTTCGAGGCCGGCGCGTCCTGCGGCATGATGATGGTGGCGGCGATGCCGAGCAGCTTCGCCGAAAGGGCGATCGCCTGCGCGTGGTTACCGGAAGAAAAGGTCAAGACCCCCGCCTTCTTCTGCTCCGGCGAGAACTGCGACAGCGCGTTGAAGGCGCCGCGAAACTTGAACGCGCCCATGCGCTGGAAGTTCTCGGCCTTGAAGAAGACCTTGGCGCCCAGTTGCCCGTCCAGCGTGGCCGAGGTGAGGACGGGGGTCCTGTGCGCATATCCCTTGATGCGGCCGGCGGCGGCGACAACGTCGTCATAGGTTGGAAGAGCTTGCACGGAAGCGGCCTTTCTCGTTGGCAATGGCATGGAAGAGGAAAATCATGCGCCGCGCTGCGGGTCGTTCTCCAGCAGGATCGGCTTGCCGTGCGGCGTGGCGTGCGCGGCACGCTGCCAGGCGGCGGCGAGGTCGTCGACATCCTTGCGCGGGGCAAGGCCCTTGGCAGCCAGCAGCTTTTCCAGCGCCCGCAGCCAGTGGTCGTAATAGTCGCTGCCGTCCTGCGCGGCGCCGGGCGCCTTCACCTCGGCCGAAAGCGTCTGCGCCCACTCGCCCCAGGAAAACAGGCCCTTGTCGTGCAGGGCGACCGTCAGAGCGAAGGCTTCGGCCTGCCACGGCTCAGCGAACACCGGCTCGTCCATGCCGGGCGGCAGCACGCGGCCCTCGCGCTCCTCGTCATACCGGCTCAAGATAGCTCTCCCAGGCATCGATGCTGACGGTGAGCGTCGGGTCGGCCCCCTCGCCCCAGATCTCGCGGCCGTCGAATAGAACAGTATACACCCATTGCGGATTTTCGCCGCCGCCGTGGGCATTGCTGTCGGGAAAGACGAAGCCTTCGCGGACCGCATCGACCACGCCTTCCTTGCCCCGCGCATAGCGCGGCAGCCGGGTGTGGCCGATGGGGTGAAAATTTTTCGTGCGCACGCGCTGCCCGGACTTGAACCGCGCCGGAGCGGCGACGGGCCGGTCGCAGGGGCCGCCCCTGGCCAGCACGGCTGGAACCTCGGCTGCCTTCAGCACCCTTTTGGGCGTCGCCGCCGGGTCGACCGCCCTGCCGGCGGCAAGGTCGGCGTCGCTGACGAAGCCGTGGCGCTTCAGGAGCACCTCCAGCGCCTTGATCCAGATCTCGTAATAACTGGAGGAATAATAATCGGCCGGATGCAGGCTTTCGCGCGCATGGCGGCTCTCGTCTATGTTCCAGTGGCCCATGGCGCCGGCGGCGAGCGTCACGCCGAGCGCCCGCTTTTCCCATTCGGCATGGAAGATCGGCTCGTCCCTTTCCGGAGTGACCGGGCCGAAGCCCATCTGCCCGCCCAGATCCTGCGGTCCGTTCATGCCGGCTCCCTCGCCAGTGCCGTGCCGATCATGGAATCGCGGCTCACCAGCCCGGCGAGTTGCTCCTCGCTCCAGCCCTCGGTGCCCGCCGGGCGCATCGGCACCACCAGATAGCGCAGCTCGGCCGTCGAATCCCACACCCTGATCCTGGTTTTGGCCGGCAGGGCCACGCCGAACTCCTCCAGCACGCCGCGCGAATCGATCACCGCCCTGCTGCGATAGGGCGGCGCCTTGTACCAGACCGGGGGCAGGCCGAGCACCGACCACGGATAGCAGGAGCACAAGGTGCAGACGACCATGTTGTGCTGGTCCGGCGTGTTGAACACCGCCTGCATGTGCTCGCCCTGCCGCCCGGTGAAGCCGAGCGAGGCGATCGCCGCGGTCGCGTCCTTTCGCAGCCAGTCGGCATAGGCGCTATCGCTCCAGGCTTTCGCCACCACCCTGGCGCCGTTGCGCGGCCCGACCTTGGTCTCGTAGGTGTCCACGATCGCATCCAGGGCGGCCGGGTCGATCAGGCCCTTCTGTGTCAGAATGGTTTCGAGCGCCCGCACCCGCGCGGCCATCGGGTCCAGCTCGTTGTCGTGATGGTGGTCGTGGTCATGATCGTGCGTCATGGCCTCAAGCTATGCCCACGCCCGGCCTCGCCGCAAGGGGCGTCGACGCTCCGGCCCCTATTCCGCCGCCCGCCGCTGCTCTTCCTGCGCTTCCTCCTCGAACAGCGAGGGTTGCAGGGCGCCATCTCCCGCCGCCGGCTCCATGCTTCGCCTGCGGCCGAGCCCGAGCAGCCATTGCGACAGCCATTCCATGTAGAGATAGATGACCGGCGTCACGAACAGCGTCAGCGCCTGCGAGGCCACCAGCCCGCCCACCACCGCCACGCCGAGCGGCTGGCGCAGCTCCGCGCTGGCGCCGGTGCCGAGCGCGATCGGGATCGTGCCCATGAGCGCGGCCAGCGTCGTCATCATGATCGGCCGGAAACGCATGAGGCAGGCATCATGGATGGCCTGCAAGGGTGCGCGCCCCTCGCGCCGCAGCACCAGCGCCACGTCGATCATCATGATGCCGTTCTTCTTGACGATGCCGATCAGCATGAGCACGCCGATGACGGCGATGACCGACAGGTCCATGCCGGCGAAGCGCAGCGCCACCAGTGCGCCGAGCACGGCCGAAGGCAGGCCCGTCAGGATCGTCAGCGGGTGGATGAAGCTCTCGTAGAGCATGCCCAGCACGATATAGATGGTCAGGATCGCGCCGCCGATCAGCAGCCCCTGGTTGGCCAGCGAATCCTCGAAGGTCTTGGCGGTGCCGGCGAAGGTGGTCGAGATCGTCCGGGGCATGGCGATCTGCTCCTTCAGCGCGTCGATCTTGGCCACGCTGTCGCCCAGCGCCACGCCCCTGGGCAGGTTGTAGGAGATGGTCACGGCCGGAAGCTGGCCGAGCTGGTTGACGGTGAGCGGGCCGGCGGTGCGCTCGACATGGGCGAAGGTGCCGAGCGGCACGAGGCTGCCGCCGGCCGTCCTGATCTGGATGGACAGCATGCGCTCGGGCGACCAGTCGATGTTCGGGTCCACCTCGGTGATGACCTCGTAGCTGTCGGTCGAGCCGAATATGGTGGAGACCTGATCCGTGCCGAAGCCGCCATAGAGGCTGGTCAGCAGGGTGTTGGTGTCGACGCCGAGCTGGGCGGCCTTGTCGCGGTCCACCACCAGCGATGCCTGCAGGGCGTTGTTCTGGAGGTCGTTGGTGACGTCGGTGAAGCTGGCGCGGTCGGCCGCCATGGCATCCGTCAGCTTCTGCGCCCAGTCGTCGGTCTGGGCGACGTCCAGCCCCTGCACGACGAGCTGGTAGGCGCTCGCCGACGCGCGCGTGCCGAGCCGCAGGTTCTGCACCGGCTGCATGTAGGCGGCGATGCCCGGCACATCCGCAAGCTGCCGGCGCAGCGAGGCCAGCACGGTTTCGATGTCGGGGCGCTGCCCCTTGGGCTTCAGCTCCACGAAGAGCTGGCCCTGGTTCATGGCCTGAGAGCCGTAGCCGCCGCCACCGACCGACCAGGCGACATTGGCAACATAGGGCGATTTCCGGAATATGTCGGCCACCTCGCCCTGCAGCTTCGCCATGGCGTCGAAGGAAATGTCCTGGCGCGCCTGCGTGGTCACGGAGATCTGGCCGATGTCCTCCTGCGGGAAGAAGCCCTTCGGCGATATCCCGATCAGCCAGATCGACAGGCCAGCCGTGACGATGAAGACGACGAAGACCAGGAAATGGCGGCGCAGGCACCATGTCAGCAGCCGGTCGTAGCCGCGCAGGAACAGGTTGCGCCGCTCCCCGCCCGCTTCGGCCGCGCTACCTCCGCCGGGTGAAAAGCGCAGGAGGCGCGAGCACAGCATCGGCGTCAGCGTCAGCGACACGAACATCGACGCCAGGATGGCGACCGTCACCACCAC
>DAOKZN010000278.1:0-3794 GCA_035325625.1 Mesorhizobium sp.
CCACCACCACCAACGCCTTCATCCGCAAGCACATCTTCCCCGGCGGCTACATCCCCGCCCTGTCGGAGATGATGCCCTATATCGAGCGTTCGGGCCTGATGGTCACCGATATAGAGGTGCTGAGGCTGCACTATGCCGAGACGCTGAAGGCATGGCGCGAGCGCTTCCTGGCCAATCGCGACAAGGTCAAGGCGATCTACGACGAGCGCTTCTGCCGCATGTGGGAGTTCTATCTTTCCGGCTCCGAGGCCTCGTTCCGCTGGCAGGACCTGGTGAATTTCCAGATCCAGCTCACCCGGAAGAACGACGTGCTGCCGATGACGCGCGACTATATCGGCAAGTGCGAGAAGGCGATCGCCATGCACGAGATGGGCCACAGCAAGGCCGAACCCGTCGCCGAGCCGGCCGAAAAGGCCGCCGTCAAGCCGGTGGCGAAGCCGGCACGCAGGCGCAAGGTCGCGGGGAAGGAATAGCGGGCGGAACATTTCCGCGCCGCTGCGATGGTTGAAGCGTTCCGGCATTGTTCCCGGCTCTCCCTGCGCTTCGCTTCGGTCGGCCGGGATGACGACGGCATACATGACCTCGTCATTCCCGGCCTCGTCGTGAGCGAAGCGAATGAGTCGGGCTTGCCATTCCCGGCCGGCGCGGTGAATAAGGCCAGTCACCCGGCGGGGCCTTTTGCATGACCTACCTGATCTATGCCGCAGCCGCACTTGCCGAGATCGCCGGCTGCTTCTCCTTCTGGGCGTGGCTGCGGCTGGAAAAGTCGCCGCTGTGGCTGGTGCGGGCCCTTCCCTGCTTCGTTTTTTTCGCCGGGCTGGTGACGCTCTCCCCCGCCGATGCCGCCGGCCGCGCCTATGCCGCCTATGGCGGGGTCTATGTCGCGGCCTCGCTGCTTTGGCTGTGGCTCGCCGAGGGCTTTCGCCCGGACCGCTGGGACCTGCTCGGCGCGGCCATCTGCATCGGCGGCGCTTCGGTGATCCTGTTCGCGCCGCGGGGGGTTTAGGCCATGGAACTGCCCGCCGCATTGCGCCAAGGCGTCGACCGGATGCTGGAAGGCGTGCCGCTGCCCGCGCTGAGAAAGGCCGCGCGCACGCTCTCCGAGCGCTATCGCGCCGAAACGCGCGACGGGCGCCTGCACATGGACAGCGACATGGCGGCGAAAGCCTATCTGGCCACCCGCCTGCCGGCCACCTATGCCGCCGTGCGCGCGGCCCTCGAAGCCGCGGCCGAGGCGCGCCCGGATTTTTCGCCGAAAACCCTGCTCGACGTCGGCGCCGGCCCCGGCACCATGCTGTGGGCGGCGGCGGACCTGTGGGACGGCCTGGAAGAGGCGACGCTTCTGGAAGCCAGCGACGCCGCGCGAAAAACAGGCGAGACGCTGGCGGCCGAAGGCATGCCGGCGCAGGCGCGATGGCTGGCGGGCGACGCCACGCTCGACCTTGCAACCATGCCGCCGGCAGATCTGGTGACCGTCGCCTATGTGCTGGACGAACTCGCGCCCGCCGCGCTGCCAAAGCTCCTCCAACGGTTATGGGCGCTGACCGGCGGCATGCTGGTCGTCGTGGAACCCGGAACGCCGGCCGGCTGGCAGCGCATCCTGCAGGCGCGCGCGCAGTTGATCGAGGCCGGGGGGCATGTCGCAGCCCCCTGCCCGCACCAGGCCTCCTGCCCGCTTGCCGCGCCCGACTGGTGCCATTTCTCCCGGCGCGTCGCCCGCTCGCGGCTCCACCGGCTGGCCAAGGACGCGGAGGTGCCGTGGGAG
Source organism: Mesorhizobium sp. (assembly GCA_035325625.1). Taxonomy (GTDB): domain Bacteria; phylum Pseudomonadota; class Alphaproteobacteria; order Rhizobiales; family Rhizobiaceae; genus Mesorhizobium. Next base: position 1,766 of record DAOKZN010000278.1, read on the forward strand.
GACGAAAAATTCTCCTATCTCGTCGTCTCGCGCCGGCCCGCTGCGCAGGACATCTCCCCGCCGTCGCGCGTGCTGGCGCCGCCGCGGGCGGGATCTGGCAAGGTGGAACTGAAGCTGTGCCGGCCCGACGGCGGCGCCGGAACGCGGCTTTTCACGCGCCGCGACGGCGAAGCGTTCCGTCTGGCCCGACGTTGCGGCTGGGGCGACGCGCTGCCGGGCGGCTGATTTCAGTTCGTATGAATGTTTCTGATTTGTTCCTGCCGGAGAAACCGGCTATCGTCTTCCGACCGATTCGTGCCCTGATTGCCGATTCTTTCCACCGGAAAGTTTCGGCTGTGAATCGTGGTAAACACGGTCGGTTGAATCGCCACTGATGCAGATAGGTCGAAGCGGAATCGCCTCCATTCTGGTATCGACTCACGGGTTCAGGAATCGGGGACATTGATGGCTGAGGCAGCACGCAAGTTCGGCACGGCGGAGGCGCCGCTCTATCGCGAGGCGCCCAACAACATCGAGGCCGAGCAGGCGTTGCTGGGCGCCATGCTGGTCAACAACGACGCCTTCTACCGCGTCTCGGACTTCCTCAAGGCCAACCATTTCTACGAGCCGCTGCACCGCAGGATATTCGAGGTTTCGGCCGAGCTGATCCGCATGGGCAAGATGGCCAATCCGGTGACGCTCAAGACCTTCCTGCCCGCCGACGAGAAGGTCGGCGACATGACGGTGATGCAATATCTGGCCCGGCTGGCGACCGAGGCGGTCACCGTCATCAACGCCGCCGACTACGGCCGCGCCATATACGACCTCGCCACCCGGCGCGCGCTGATCACGGTCGGCGAGGACATGGTCAACATCGCCTATGACGCGCCGGTGGACATGTCGCCGGCCGACCAGATCGAGGACGCCGAGCGGCGCCTGTTCGAGCTGGCCGAGACCGGCCGCTACGACGGCGGCTTCGAAAGCTTCACCGACGCGGTCAAGACCGCGGTGGACATGGCCAATGCCGCCTATATGCGCGACGGGCACCTTTCCGGCATCGCCACGGGCCTGCGCGACCTGGACAAGCGCATGGGCGGCCTGCAGTCTTCCGACCTGATCGTGCTGGCCGGCCGCCCCGGCATGGGCAAGACCTCGCTGGCCACCAACATCGCCTTCAACATCGCCGAGGCCTATGTGCCGGCCCAGCAGGCAGACGGCAGCTTCAAGGCGGCGAATGGCGGCGTGGTGGGCTTCTTCTCGCTGGAAATGTCGTCGGAGCAGCTCGCCACCCGCATCATTTCCGAGCAGACGGAAATCCCCTCCTCCAAGATCCGGCGCGGCGAGATTTCCGAGATGGATTTCGAGAAGCTGGTGGCCTGCTCGCAGACCATGCAGAAGCTGCCGCTGTTCATCGACCAGACCGGCGGCATCTCCATCGCCCAGCTTGCCGCCCGCGCCCGGCGCCTGAAGCGCCAGCGCGGCCTCGACGTCATCGTCATCGACTATATCCAGCTCATGCAGGGCTCCTCCGCCAAGGCCTCGCAGAACCGCGTGCAGGAGATCACCGAGATCACCACCGGACTGAAGGCGCTGGCCAAGGAACTGGGCGTGCCGATCATCGCGCTGTCGCAGCTCTCGCGTCAGGTGGAGAGCCGCGACGACAAGCGCCCACAGCTTTCGGACCTGCGCGAATCGGGCTCCATCGAGCAGGACGCGGACGTGGTGCTGTTCGTCTACCGCGAGGAATACTACCTCAAGAACAAGGAGCCGAAGTTCGGCACCGAAGAATATGTCAAGTGGGAAGCCGAGATGAACGAGGCGCGCGGCAAGGCCGAGGTGATCGTGGCAAAGCAGCGCCACGGCCCCACCGGCACCGTGCAGATCGGCTTCCAGGGCGAGTTCACCCGCTTCTTCGACCTGGCCGAGGACAGCCACCTGCCGGAGAGGTTCGAGTAGGCGTTGGCCAAGCCCCGCATCCAGTTCGTCTGCCAGAATTGCGGCACGGTGCATCAGCGCTGGGCGGGCAAGTGCGATTCCTGCGGCGAGTGGA
>DAOKZN010000279.1:0-1194 GCA_035325625.1 Mesorhizobium sp.
GCGCCGAAGAACTGCTGGCGCACCGTCTCGCCGATCAGGCACACGCCGGTGCCGCCGCGCGTCTCCGAATCGGAGAAGGCGCGGCCCGAGGCGAGCGTCCAGTCGCGCGCCACGAGGAAGTCGCTGTCGGTGCCGGTGACGCCGCTGGTGATGCTTTCGGTGCCGTAGATGACGCGCACCTGCTTCTGCGAGGCGGGGGCGATGGCGCGCGCGCCGGTGAGATGGGCGGTCAGCGCCGCCAGGTCCTTGTCGGTGAGGGGGCGCGTGACCGCATCGGGCGTGCCTGGACCTGCCGGCCGGCCGGCGCGCACCACCAGCAGGTTGGAACCCAGCTTGGAGATGTCGGCCTTCACCTTCTGGGTCGTGCCCGAGCCGATGGTGAGCATGGCGATGACGGCGGCCACGCCGATGACGATGCCGAGCAGGGTCAGGAACGAGCGCAGGGCGTTGCGCCGCACGGAGCTCAGGGCGAGGCGGACGGTCTCCCAGATCATGCGGCCACCTCCGCGTTCCGCGAATCGGAGGCCACGCGCCCGTCGAGGAAGCGCACGATGCGCTTGGCATAGGCGGCGATGTCGGCCTCATGCGTGACCATGACGATGGTCAGCCCCTGTTCCCCGTTCAGCCGGGTCAGCAGGTCCATGATCTCGTGGCTGCGGGCGGTGTCGAGGTTGCCGGTCGGCTCGTCGGCCACCAGCAGGGTGGGACGGGTGACGATGGCGCGGGCGATCGCCACGCGCTGCTGCTGGCCGCCGGACAGCTCGGCCGGCGTGTGGTGCTCGCGCCCGGTCAGGCCTACCTCGGCCAGCGCCCCCAGGGCCATTCGGTGCCGCTCGGCGGCGGGAACGCCGCGATAGATCAGCGGCAGCTCGACATTCTCCGCGGCGGTGGTGCGCGGCAGCAGGTTGTAGCCCTGGAAGACGAAGCCGATATGCTGGTTGCGCAGCATGGCGCGGCTGTTGCGGTCGAGCCGGCCAGCGTCCAGCCCCATGAAGGAATAGGTGCCGGAGGTCGGGGTGTCGAGGCAGCCGATGATGTTCATGGCGGTCGACTTGCCCGAGCCGGACGGCCCCATGATGGCCACGAACTCGCCCGCCGATATGGAAAGGTCGACGCCGGCCAGCGCATGCACGCTGGCCTCGCCATGGCCGTAGGTCTTCCACACCTTGTCGAAGGCGATGAGCGGGGTGCCCG
>DAOKZN010000279.1:1294-3790 GCA_035325625.1 Mesorhizobium sp.
CATCCATCTAGCTCCGCTGCTGCGAGGCGGTGATGACCTGGTCGCCTTCGGAAATTCCGGACAGGATCTCCGTGCGCTCGCCGTCGCTGGCGCCGACCTTCACGGACACCGGGTTCGCCTTGCCGTCCTTGAGCACGTACAGAAGGCGGAAGCCCTCCGCCGGCTTCGGCTGCTGCGCGCTCCGGGTGCCGGTTCCGGTCGTTCGCCTGCCGCCCATGAACATGGAAAGCGGATTGAAGCCCTCGTCGCGCCGGGCCTCCGAGGGCCGGTAGCGGAAGGCGGAGGAGGGCACGGTGAGCGTGTCCTTCGCATGCTTGGTGACCACGGAGACGGTGGCCGTCATGCCCGGCCTCAGCAGCATCTCCTCATTGTCCACGCCGAGGCGGGCGTCGTAGGTGACGACGCCGTCGGTGGTGACCGAGGCATAGGAGATGTCGCGGATCTCGGCGTCGAAGGGCCGCTCGGGAAAGGCGTCCACGGTGAAGCGGGCCGGCTGCCCGGGCTTGACCTGGCCGATGTCGGCCTCGTCGATCGCCGCCTTCAGCTCCATGTTCTTCAGGTCGGCCGCGATGACGAACAGCACCGGCGCCTGCAGCGAGGAGGCCACCGTCTGGCCCGGATCGACCGAGCGGGTCAGCACGATGCCGTCGATGGGCGCGTAGATGGTGCTCTTGGCAAGGTCCGTCTGCTGGGCCTTGAGGTCGGCATTGGCGATGGCGAGGCTCGCCTCGGCGCTGTCCAGCGCCGCCTTGGCGCGGTCGCGCGCGGCGATGGCGGTGTCCAGCGCCTGCTGGGTGGTCATGCCCTTTCTTGCCAGTTCGGCGGTGCGGGCCAGTCCCTGCTCGCTCTCCTTCAGGTTGACGCCGGCGGTCTCGACGCTGGCGGTGGCGGCCTTGGCGGAAGCCTGGGCGCGCTCGATCTGCACCTCCAGCTTGGAGGTGTCCAGCGCGGCCAGCACGTCGCCCATTTTCACCTGCTGGTTCTCGTTTGCCGAGACCGAGCGGATGATGCCGGAAAGCTCGCTGGAGATGTCCACCTGGGTCAGCGGCTGCAGGGTGCCCGTGGCGGAAACCTCGACGGTCAGGTCGGCGCGCGTGGCCGGCACGGTGGTGAAGTCGATCTTCGGCGGGGTGGCGGCATACCACTGGTAAGCGGCGACTGCCGCGATCGCCGCGACCAGCAACAGGATCGCATAGATCCAGCCGCGGCCGCGCCGCCGGCCGAGGCCGGCTGCGTCGAGGCCCGGTTCCGGCGCGGCGGCCGGTTTCTTTCCCGCCTCAGGCGGCTTGACAAGCTGGTCCACGGCGGACCCCTATGATGGTGCTGCGATATCCCTTGAGGGCACAGATCAGGCTTTGCGGCGGCGATTTCAAATTAAATTTCGCTCATGTTGAGGGCGGGGCTAAGGAAAATCGGCATGCGGGCGCGCAATTATGCGATCTACGACGTGTTCACCGAGGAGCCGCTGGCGGGGAACGCGCTGGCCATCGTGCTGGACTGCGAAGGGCTGGCGACGGACGGCATGCAGCGCATCGCGCGCGAGTTCAACCTGTCCGAATCGGTCTTCGTGCTGCCGCCGCAGAACGCCGCGCACCGTGCCCGCATCCGCATCTTCACCCCGGCCGTCGAGCTGCCTTTCGCCGGCCATCCCACCGTCGGCACGGCCGTGGCGCTGGCCGAGGCGGGCGGCGAGGTCGAGGCCGGCATCTTCGTCCTGGAGGAGACCATCGGCCCGGTGCGCTGCGCCGTCAGCCGCAAGCAAGGCGCGACGTTCGCCGAGTTCGACCTGGCCAGGCTGCCCGCACGCCTGCCGCTTTCCGTGGCGGCGGACGCGATCGGCGCCGCGTTGGGCCTTGGCCCGCACGAGATCGGCTTCGAGAATCACCGCGTCTCGTTCTGGTCGGCGGGCGTCGGCTTCGTCGCCGTGCCGGTGCGGAACCTGGCCGCCGCGGCGAAGGTCCGATACGACGGCGCGCTGTGGCAGGAGATCGCGCCCAGGGACGAAAGCGGCCAGCCGGCCGGCGCCTATGTCTATTCGCGCGAGACAGTCCACAAGGACTGCGCCTTCCATGTGCGCATGTTCATGCACGGGCTGCCGGCATCGGAAGACCCCGCCACCGGCTCGGCCGCGGCGGCGTTTGCCGGTGCTATCATGCATTTCGACCAGCCGCGCGACGGCGCTGCCGGCTACTGGATCGAGCAGGGGCTGGAGATGAGCCGGCCCTCGCGTATCCGGCTGGAGCTGGACGTTGCGGGCGGCGGCCTTCAGGCGGCACGCGTCGGCGGCCATGCGGTGAAGGTGGGGGAGGGCAAGCTGCTTCTGTGAGGCCGCGGCAAGGCGGCGGGGGGCCGGGCCGAGGAATTATCGGGAAATGCGCGGCACGGGGCTGGACAGGGACAAATGCGCCGTCTATATGCCCGCCCAAGCCGGTTTTGCCGGTGCCCGTGGGTGATTAGCTCAGTTGGTAGAGCAGCTGACTCTTAATCAGCGGGTCG
>DAOKZN010000280.1:0-3782 GCA_035325625.1 Mesorhizobium sp.
GCATCACCGAAACCGTGTCCGTGATGGCCATGATCTCGCGCAGCTTGTGCGTGATGAGCACCACGGTCTTGCCCTGCTGCTTGAGCTGGCCGAGGATGCGGAACAGATGGTCGGCCTCCGCCGGCGTCAGCACGCCGGTCGGCTCGTCCAGGATCAGGATCTCGGCCCCGCGATAGAGCGCCTTGAGGATTTCTACCCGCTGCTGCAGGCCGACGGGCAGTTCCTCGATCAGCGCGTCGGGATCGACCTGGAGGCCATATTCGCGCTCCAGCCGCACCAGCTCCGAACGCGCCTTGGCGATGGAGGACGTCAGCAGCGCCTCGCCCTCCGCGCCGAGGATGACGTTTTCCAGCACGGTGAAGTTCTCCACCAGCATGAAATGCTGGTGCACCATGCCGATGCCGGCGGCGATGGCGTCGTTCGGCGTGCGGATGGCCGCCGGCTTGCCGTCGATGCGGATTTCGCCGCTGTCGGCCTGGTAGAATCCGTAGAGGATCGACATCAGCGTCGATTTTCCGGCACCGTTCTCGCCGACGATGCCGTGGATCGTGCCCCGCGCGATCTCCAGGTTGATGTCCCGGTTGGCATGGACGGCGCCGAAGCTCTTGTTGATGCCGATCAGCTCGATTGCCGCAGGCGCCATGCGACGGTTCCCATTGTTTTTATCGCTTGGTCAAACTGCCTAGCATGCCGTTCGCCCCCTGCCAATCGGCCCGCACCCGGCACCCGCTCTCGACAAATGCCGCCGCCCTTGCCAATTTCGGGCCCCGACGCCGAAGGAGCACCGACGTGACCGCCGACCGCCTGACGAACCTGGAAATCCGCACCGCCGAACAGGAGCGGACCATCGAGGAACTGTCCGGCCAGATCGCCGAGCAATGGAAGACGATCGACGCGCTGAAGCGCAGGCTGGACGCGCTGACGGAGCGGTTTCTCACGCTGGAGGAGCAGGCGGCGCCGGACGTGCCGGTGACGAAGCCGCCGCACTGGTAGAGGCGCCGCCTTCCGGGCGGTGGGCCGGCCCGCCCGTCCGGCGATGGTTTCTGCAAAAAGGAGGCTGCCGGATCGACCCGGCAGCCTCCTTCAATTCACGCCCTGTTGCCCGGCAATCAATACGGGCAATTGTTGTCGGCGGTGTAGTCGTGCACCTCGATCTTGCCGTCGATGATGTCGGCCTTGGCCTTCTCGGCGGCGGCCTTCATCTCGTCGGTGACGAGGTCCTTGTTGTTGTCGTCCATGGCGTAGTCGACGCCGCCTTCCTTGAGGCCGAGATTGTTCAGGCCGCCCTTGAAGGTGCCGTTCTTGCCGTCCAGGAAAGCGTTGTAGACCGCCACGTCCACGCGCTTGACCATGGAGGTCAGCACATGGCCGGGCTGCAGGCCGTTCTGGTTGGAATCGACGCCGATGCCCAGCTTGCCGGCATCGGCCGCCGCCTGCAGCACGCCCACGCCCGTGCCGCCGGCCGCCGCATAGATGACGTCCGCGCCCTGGTCGATCTGCGTCTTGGTGATCTCGCCGCCCTTGGCCGGGTCGTTCCAGGCCGCCGGCGTGTCGCCGGTCATGTTGTAGATCACGTCGGTGGCGCCGGCCGCCTTGGCGCCGCCGACATAGCCGCAGCCGAACTTGCGGATGAGCGGGATGTCCATGCCGCCGATGAAGCCGACCTTCTTGGTCTTGGAGGCCATGGCCGCCAGCACGCCGACCACATAGGAGCCCTCGTTTTCCTTGAACACCAGCGAGCGCACGTTGGGCAGGTCGACCGCGTCGTCGATGATGGCGAAGTTGAGCTCCGGATATTCGGCCGCCACCTTCTTCAGCGAATCCACCCACGAAAAGCCGGCCATGACGATGGGGTTGCGGCCGTCCTCGGCGAAGCGGCGCAACGCCTGCTCGCGCTGCGAGGCGTTCGACACCTCGAACTCGACATAGGAGACGCCCGTCTCCTGCTTGAACTTTTCCGCCCCGTTATAGGCCGCCTCGTTGAACGACTTGTCGAACTTGCCGCCGAGATCGTAGAGCAGCGCCGGCTGGACATCGGCGGCAAAGGCCGGAAGCGCCATGGCGGTTGCGGCCAGAAGGCCCAGAACGATACGTTTCATGTGATCCACACCCTGTCGATTGTCTTGTTCGGTTCTGTTTCCGTCCTGCGCCGCACGCCGCCCTGGCGGCCGGCATGCGGCTTCCGGCAGGAGTGTCGCCCTCCCGCTCGTGGCCTATCTTGCATGGCCACGAACAAAATTCATCCGGAATTTTAACCGCTTGGAAAAACCCGTGCTACCGCGCCGGGCCGGCGCAGCGCACGGGCAGGGTTCAGGCCGGGACCGGCACAGCGCAGGCCACGCCCGTACCCTTCAGCCCGCAATAGCCGTGCGGATTCTTGGCCAGATATTGCTGGTGCTCCGCCTCGGCGAAGTAGAAGGGCGGCGCCGGCGCGATCTCGGTGGTCACCTTGCCGCGACCGGCAGCCGCGAGCGCGGCCTGGTAGGCGTCGCGGGAGGCAAGCGCGGCCTGCTGCTGGGCCTCGCCGAAGGTGTAGATCGCCGAGCGGTAGGTGGTGCCGACATCGTTTCCCTGGCGCATGCCCTGGGTCGGGTCGTGCGCCTCCCAGAAGATCTTCAAAAGGTCCGCATAGGACACGACCTTCGGATCGAACACCACCAGCACCACCTCGGCGTGGCCGGTCAGGCCGGTACAGGTTTCCTGGTACGTCGGATTTGGGGTCAGCCCGCCGGCATAGCCCGCCGCCGTCACCCACACGCCCTCCGTCTGCCAGAACAGGCGCTCCGCGCCCCAGAAGCAGCCGAGCCCGAACAGCGCCGTCTCCATTCCTTCCGGATACGGGCCTTTCAGCGGCCGCCCCGAGACGAAATGCGTCTCGGCGGTGGGGATCGGCTTGTCGCGGCCCGGCAGCGCCTCGCCCGGCTTGGGCAGGTTCAGCTTCTTGTTCAGCATGTCGCCGAGGAAAAACATTGCGCAGTCTCCCTTTCGCGTTTGCAGCGACGCCGGAATCAGGCCGGGGCGTGGCGCCCTGTCCTGCGCCGGGGCCTGTAGCCGATCGCGTAGAGCAGCAAGGCCAGAACCGCGAACACGGCAAAGCCCGGCCGGTCCAGCACCCAGTTGACGGCCGTATCCCACACCAGCGGCTGCACATGCTCCCGCACATAGGCTTCGGCCGCGCCCAGCGTCTGCGGCGAGACGGCGTTCCAGCTGGTCTTGAGCGGGGTCATCACGACCTGCGAGGCCGCGACCGTACGCGTGGCGTCTAGCACGGCCATGATGACCGATACCGCCAGCGCCACCATGGCAGCCAGCCGGAACAGGAACCGCAGCATCCGTGATCTTCCAGCGTCGTTTCTGGCCAAGAGATAGGACGCCGCGGGCGCCGGCGCAATCGCCGAAGGCGATTTTGGGGCCGCCTCCCCCTCCGCTACCGCGCCTTTCCTAGCGTCCTCGACCGGTCCGCCGCGGGAACTGTCGACCGTCACGACATTTGCGTGCCGTTTTGGCTTGGCATTCGCCCGCGGATCGACTAGATGAGCCCCGCGCCTGCCGTTCGACGGCTAAGGCGTCTGGAACGGGCACCCGCGGATCGACGGCGGCCCGGCGATTCGGGCCTGCCGAACCGCATTCCGGCAAGGGCGGCGTGCCCTTCGATCCCGGCGGCGTGACTGCCCGCCGAAAGCGCAAGGACGGAGAGGTGGCCGAGTGGTTGAAGGCGCACGCCTGGAAAGTGTGTATACGGGGAACCGTATCGGGGGTTCGAATCCCCCTCTCTCCGCCAT
>DAOKZN010000281.1:0-3770 GCA_035325625.1 Mesorhizobium sp.
CCGGTGCGTCGGGTGAGGATAGCGGTGCCGCCGGCTCGATGCCGGGCCGGCGGATGGTGGCGATCCAGGAGTAGCCGCGATGGAGCCGCTGCGCCTCGCTGGTGCCAGAAAGCGAAGCGGCGATCTCCGAGGCGGCTTCGAACAGGTCCGGCCGCGGCGTGACATGATGCCAGCGCAGCCAGGCATAGATGGCCTGCTTCGACCATGAGGGCAGGGCGGCCATGTCGCCGAAGTCGGCGACATGCAGCTCGCCGCCGGGCGCCAGCCGGCGCGCGGCATCGGCCATCACCATGCGCCATTGCGGGATCATCGACACCGCATAGGAAATGAAGATGCGGTCATAGCCGGCCTGGCCGAAGGCCAGTTCGGGGTCGAACGCGGCGGCGTCCGCCCAGGCAAGGCGTATCCTGTTCCGCATGCCGGCCCGGGCCACCGTGTCGCCGGCGGCGGCCAGCATCTCGCGCGAGATGTCGATGCCGTGGAAGCGGGCCTGCGGATAGCGCCGGGCCGCGTGGACGAGGTTGCGGCCGGTGCCGCAGCCGATTTCCAGCACCATGCCGCCGGGCGGGGGGCAAAGCCCCGCGATCATCCGGTCGCGCCCCAGGAGATAATATTTGCGGGTGGCGTCGTAGATGTGGAAGCGGCGCTGGAGGCGATACACGCGATCCATCAGCGCGCCATGGTCGAGCGTGTCGGTCATGCCGGTCAGTCCTTCAGCACCAGCAGGTGGAAGCCGCCATAGATGGACGAGCGGTCCCGCGCATGCAGCGCGCGCGACTGCTCCTGCCTGTATTCCCAGCGGGCAAGGACGGGCGCATCCACCCGCCCCGCCAGAATGTTCTCCGCGCCGGCGGTGCGGAAGATGACTCGCGCACCGGGTGCGGCCGTGCGCGTGATCTCGCGCCACAAGGCGTTGAGCTGCGCGTCCGACATCCAGTCCTGCGCGTCGAGCAGGACGACGCGGTCGACGCTGGCAGCCGGCCGGGCGGCCAGCAGTTCGGTGATGGATATGTTCTCGATCGAGACGCGGCCGGCGCGCTCGCGCACCGCCTCGTAATTGCGCTTCAGCAGGTAGGGTGGCAGCGGCGCGTGCGGCTCGCTGCCGTAGCCGCGCCCGAAGGCCTGCCAGGCGAAGTAGTTTTCCGCAAGCGGAAAATCGCAGGCGAGCTTCTCCAGCCGTCCGCGCAGCACCGTCGCCATCCTGTCCTGCCGGCCGTCGGCGCCGGCCAGCGCCTCATATTGCTGCGGCGGGATGCCGAGCCCGAACAGCGAGGACTTGCGGTCGGTCGCCCAGCGCACCAGGCGCTTGTCGAACAGCGGGGCGATGGATTCGTCGAAGAAGCGGCGCTGCTCCTCCAGCGACCGCGTCTTGAGGATGTCGCGCGGGTCCACGCCATAGAGACGCGCCACGCGATGGCCCCAGCCGATGAAATGGCCGAGCAGGCCATGGCGGTAGAGATGGCGGCGGAACATGGAGATGCGCCGGCGGCCGGAAAGGCTGCGCCCCTCCCAATAGGCGCGGGTGGCGGAATCGAGCGCCGGGCGGATATGGTGCTCGTAGGCCTCGATGTTGCGCGGGTCGTCCGCCCGGCCGTAGAAGCGGTGGAACGCCTCGTAGTCGGGCAGGGCCTGCAACGCCGTCAGCTTCAGCCGGTTGAAGGCGATATGGGCGGGGTTGAGGTCGACGGCCGCGACACGGCCCGGATCCGCGACCAGATAGGACAGCGCGTTGCACCCGCCCGAGGCGATGGTCACGACGGTGTGGCCGGGCTCGATGGCCAGCGCCTCCATGTCGACTTCCGGGTCTTCCCAGATCTGGGCATAGACCAGCTTCCGGAACAGGCTGGCGAAGACCTGCTCCGAAAGGCCCGCCGGCGAAAGGGAGGAATGGCGGCGCACCGCTTCGCGAAGCCTGCGGCCGGGATTTGTGCCTGCGGATGCGAGCGGCGTGCTCATGCGGCCTTTTCTCCTGCATCGGGATGTTGGTGGGCGGCGCGCACATGTTCGAGGAACTGGCGGGCGCATTCGTGCCAGTCGTAGCGCCTGGCCTTCGCCAGCGCCGCCTCGCGCGGGATGGAAAGCGCGGCGCGCGCGGCCTGGCCGAGGTCGTCGGAAAGCGCGCCCCCTTCGCCGTCGCCGATGATGTCGAGCGGCCCGGTTACGGGATAGGCGGCCACCGGGGTGCCGCTTGCCAGCGCCTCCAGGATCACATTGCCGAAGGTGTCGGTGCGGCTGGGGAAGACGAAGACGTCGGCCGAGGCGAAGATCGCGGCCAGTTCCTCGCCCCGGCGCGTGCCCATGAAGACGGCCTGCGGATAGCGCGCCTTCAGGCGGGCCAGCTCCGGCCCGTCGCCGACCACCAGCTTGGTGCCCGGCAGGTCGAGGTCGAGGAAGGCGGGCAGGTTCTTCTCGATCGCCACCCGGCCGACGCACAGGAAGATCGGGCGCGGCAGGCCGGGCTCGGTCCGGCGGGACGGGTTGAACAGCTCCATGTCCACCCCGCGCGACCACAGCCGGACATTGGCGAAGCCGCGCGCCGCAAGCTCCTTGGCAAGCGACGGCGTGGCCACCAGCGTGCCGTTGCCCGCATTGTGGAAGCGGCGCAGATAGCGATAGCTCCAGTCTTCCGGCACCGGCAGGCGGGCGCTCAGGAATTCGGGAAAGCGCGTATGGTAGCTGGTGGTGAAGGGCTCTTTGCGGCGAAGGCAGAAGCATCGGGCGAGCAGGCCGAGCGGGCCCTCGGTCGCGATGTGGATGTGATCGGGTCGTGCCTGCGCGATCCGCTGCGCCACGGCGCCGGGCGTGGCCATGGCGATGCGGATCTCGCCATAGCCCGGCATCGGCACCGTGGGAAAACCTTCCGGGGTGAGGAACTCGGCGGCGACGCCCATCGCAGCCAGCGACTCGGCGAGCTTTTCGAGCGTATGGACCACGCCGTTGACCTGCGGCCTCCAGGCGTCGGTCACGATGAGAAGCCGCACGGCTTCCGTCTCAGGCTGCGCGGCGTGCCGCCAGCGGCACGGCCGGGCTCCTGCCGCCATTGAGCGCGGCGCTGAAGGCCTGCCAGTGGATCAGCTCCATGCGGCCGTCCTCGTGCTCCACGACCGCGGTGCAGCTCTCCACCCAATCGCCGGTGTTGATGTAGCTGAAACCGTCGAACTCGCGGAGCGCGGCGGTGTGGATGTGGCCGCAGATGACGCCTTGCACGTCGTGGCGCGCGGCCTCCGCGGCAAGCGTCTCCTCGAAGCGGCCGATATAGTTGACCGCGTTCTTGACCCTGGCCTTGGCCCAGGCCGACAGCGACCAGTAGGGGAAGCCCATCCTGCGCCGCACCGCGCTGATATGCGTTGATAGCCCCAGCGCGATCACGTAGGCCCAGTCGCCGAGGAAGGCGAGCCAGCGCGCATGGCGCACCACCATGTCGAAGGCGTCGCCATGGATGACGAGGTAGCGCCGCCCGTCGGCCGCCTCGTGCACGATGCTGTCGCGCACCTCGATGCCGCCGAAATGCATGTCGCAGAACTCGCGCAGGAATTCGTCGTGATTGCCGGGAACGTAGACGATGCGCGCGCCCTTGCGCGCCCTGCGCAGCAGCTTCTGGACGACGTCGTTGTGCGACTGCGGCCAATACCAGGACGAGCGCAGCCGCCAGCCGTCGACGATGTCACCGACCAGATAGATCGTATCGGCCTCGTGCGCGCGCAGGAATTCCAGCAGTGCCTCGGCCTGGGCGCCCCTCGTGCCGAGATGCACGTCGGAAATGAACAGCG
>DAOKZN010000282.1:0-3769 GCA_035325625.1 Mesorhizobium sp.
GCGCCGAGGGCGGCCGGTTTCCTCGTTCAAGCACCGGATCATCCGAAGATCGGAGCCCACGTCCCGGTCCGGCCTAGTCCTTGGAGATGTTGCCCACGAAGTTGGTGTCGAAGCTCGGGCCCAGCTTGAAGCCCTTGAGATTGCTGCGCAGGCCGGCCACCTCGGTCTGCTGGTAGATGATGGCGAAGGGGCTTGTGTCCAGCACCTCCTGCTGGAGGTGGCGGTACATCTCGGCGCGCTTGTCGGCATCCTTCTCCAGCAGCGCGGCCTCCGTCTCCTTGGTCAGCTCCGGCACGTCCCACGCGTTGCGCCAGGCCAGCGTCTTGTTCTTGCCCTCGTCGGAATTGTCGGTGTTGGAAGCGAAGGTCTGCGCGTTGGAGTTCGGGTCGAAATAGTCCTGCCCCCACTGGCCGATATAGATGTCGTGGTTGCGGGCGCGGTACTTGGTCAGCGTCTGCTTGCCGTCGCCGGGGATGATCTCGATCTTGATGCCGGCCTCGCCGGCCGTCTGCTGGATGGATTCGGCGATCGCCGTCACCGGCTGCGTGTTGCGCACGTCCATGGTGACGGAGAGGCCGTCCTTCAGCCCCGCCTTTTCCAGCAGTTCCTTGGCCTTGGCCACGTCGAGCTTGAACGGGTTCTGGTCCAGCTCGCCCAGCACGCCCTTGGCCAGGAAGGTCTGGTGGATCTCGCCGATGCCCTTGATGAGGGTGGAGCCGATGGCGTCGTAGTCGATCAGATACTTGAATGCCTGGCGCACGTCCGGCTTGGCCAGGTTCTCGTTCTTCTGGTTCAGGCTGATATAGTAGACAGTGCCCTTCGGCGCGCTGGTGGTGACGACGCCCTCGTTCTTGGACACGGCATCGAGATCGTTGGGATCGAGGTTGCGGGCCACGTCGATGTCGCCGGCTTCCAGCGCCAGCCGCTGGCCGGAGCTTTCCTTCATGTGGCGGTAGATGACGCGGGCGAGCTTGGCCTTCTCGCCGTTGTAATTGTCGTTGCGCTCCATCACGACAACCTCGTTGGCCCGCCATTCGCGCAGCTTGAACTGGCCGGAGCCTGCCGAATTGGTCTTCAGCCAGTCATTGCCGAAATCGTTGTCGTATTTGTAGTCATCGCTCGGCGTCACCGGCTTGACGTGCTCCAGCACCAGCTTCTTGTCCACCACCGCGCCGACCGTGGCCGACAGGCAGTTCAGCACGAAGCTCGGCGCATAGGGCTTGTCCACCGTGAAGACGAAGGTGGTTTCGTCAGCCGCCTTGGCCTTTTCCGCGACGTTGTCGCCGGTCAGCCCGAACTGGCCGAGGATGAAGGCCGGGCTCTTGTCCAGCTTGACGGCGCGCTCGAAGGACCACGCCACGTCCTCGGCGGTGAGCGGGTTGCCGGAGGCGAATTTGAGGCCCGGCCTGAGCTTGAAGGTGTAGGTCAGCCCGTCGTCGGAGACCGTCCAGCTCTCGGCGAGGTCGCCCTTGACCTTCGAGGTGTCGTCGAGATCGAGCCGCACCAGCAGGTCGTAGGTGTTGGCGGTGACTTCCGCGGTGGACAGCTCGAACGCTTCGGCCGGGTCCACGCTGATGATGTCGTCTATCGCGAAGCCTTCCACCAGCGTGTCGGGCGGGGTCGCTGCATGGGCGGGGGCGCCTGCCAGCAGCAAAGCGGACATGGCCGCGCCGGCCAGCCAGAGGCGGGAGCGAGGTGCGATCTTGGCCATCATCATGAAAGTGTTCGCTGTTCTCGGTTGCTCCCCGGGGTTCCCTGCCCGGGGCGGCGTTGTCTCGCCGCCGGACCGTTGCGGCCCTTGAAGCAACCTTATCCGCGCTTTCGAGGCGCGGCAACGGGTGTTGAAAGGCGAAGGGCGCTCGGCGTCAGCGCGCGAAGGTCAGGTCCCATGCCGCCGCGGCCGCCCGTGCCCGCGCGCCGGCCTCGGTCGCCGTCATGCCGGGCTTGAACAGGCTGGAGCCCAGGCCGAACAGGGTGACGCCCGCCGCCTTGTAGCCGGCAAAATCGGCCTCCGATATGCCGCCGACGGCGCCGATCCGGGTTTCCTTTGGCAGCACGGCGCGCATGGCGGCGATGCCGCTCGGCCCGAGCACGCTGGCGGGGAAGAATTTCAGCGCGGAGGCGCCCAGCGCCAGCGCCCGGAAGGCTTCGGTCGGCGTGAACACGCCGGGCATGGTCACCATGCCGTGCCGCGCGGCGCGCTCCATCACCGCCGTGTCGATGTTGGGGCTCACCAGCAGCCTTCCGCCGGCTTCCTGCAGCCGGTCGGCATCGTCGGCGCTCAGCACCGTGCCGGCGCCCACCAGGGCTGTCGGGGGCAGGCCGCGCGCGATGGCCGAGATGGAGGCGAAGGGCTCGGGCGAATTGAGCGGCACCTCGATGGCCTCGATGCCCGCGGCGTGGATCGCCTGCGCCACCGCCACCGCCTCGCCGGGCGTCAGCCCGCGCAATATGGCGACAAGGCCGCGCTTCAGCTCGGGGAAGGGGGCTGTCGAGGTCACGTGGCGGCTCCTTCGGCGATCATGCCGTTGCGGCGCGCGGCGGCCAGCAGCCCGGCGCACACGGCGGCATCGGCATCGACCGGCCTGATTTCCAGCCCGGCCAGCTCAAGCGCGGCGGCATAGAGACCGGCCAGCGCGCCGGAGGCCACCAGCGTCACCGTGCCGCCTGCCATGCCGTGGCGGCGGATGGCCGACGCGATCTCGGCGCCGATCAGCAGGCCGGAGAGCGATGCCGAAGCCTGCTCCGGCGTCTGCCCGAGGAGCAGGCCGGCGGCGCGGATGGAGAACAGCCGCGAGCCAAGGTCGCCGCCCCCGGCGAGCGCCTTGCCGCAGGCTTCCCGGAAGGCCGGATCGTCGGGCAGCACCGGCGCCGGCCTCTCGCCCAGAGAATGGCGCAGGATGGAATGCGCCGCGAGCACGGAAAACAGCTCGCCCGTCGGCCAGGTGCCGAAGCCGGTCACCGCGCCGTCCTCCACCTTGGCCCATTTCGAATGGGTGCCGGGCAGGCATACCACATGCCGGCCGCTCGCCGGCAGGCCGGCTCCGGCAAGCTGCGTCTCCTCGCCGCGCATCACGTCGGGCGCGTCCGCCAGCCGCTGCGCCAGCCCCGGCACGATGCGGATGTCGCGGGCGGCGCCCTCAATGCGCGCCGCGCCCTGCAATATGGCGCCGATGCCGGCCGGCACGTCCACATAGGGCGCCTCGACCCAGCCCTGCCGCGAGCCCACCATGCCGCACATGACGACCGGCAGGCGGGCGGGCGCACCCATCGCGGCGAGATGGCCTTCGAGCACGGAGGCGAAGCCGGCCTCGCGCGCCGTGGTCAATCCCTCGTCGGCGCGCCGCTCGGCCAGCACCGCGCCGTCGGCTGAAAGCAGCCAGACGCGCAGCCGCGTCGTGCCCCAGTCGACCGCCGCGACGGCCGGTGCAGCGGTCACAGAAAACCTCCGTCCACGATCAGCGTCTGCGCCGTCAGCATCGCCGAGGCGTCGGAGGCGAGGAACAGGCAGGGGCCGACCATGTCGTCGGCCACCATCATCTTGGGGATCGCCTGCCGGCCGATATGGGCCGCCAGCTTTTCCTCCGTCACCCACAATTGCCGCTGGCGCTCGGTGACGACCCAGCCGGGCGCGATGGCGTTCACGCGGATGCCGTCCTTGCCGTAGCGGCCGGCGAGCCCCTTGGTCAGGCCGATGATGCCGGCCTTGGCGGTGGTGTAGGCGGGCATGTCGCCGATGTTGAGCATGAAGGAGGTGGAGGTGAAGTTG
>DAOKZN010000283.1:0-3759 GCA_035325625.1 Mesorhizobium sp.
GTGACCGGCACGGCGCCCGGCATGTTGGCCACGCAATAGTGGATGACGCCGTCCACCTCGAAGGTCGGGTCGGCATGGGTGGTGGGGTGCGAGGTCTCGAAGCATCCGCCCTGGTCGATGGCGACGTCGACCAGAACCGCGCCCTTCTTCATGCCGGAGAGCATCTCGCGGGTGACGAGCTTCGGCGCCGCCGCGCCGGGGATCAGCACGGCGCCGACGATGATGTCGGCCGAAAAGCACTCCTCCTCCAGTGCCTCGACGGTGGAATAGCGCGTGTTCACGCGCCCGCTGAAAATGTCGTCGAGCTGGCGCAGGCGCGGGATCGAGCGGTCGATGACGGTCACGTCGGCGCCGAGGCCGGCCGCCATGCGCGCCGCATGCAGCCCGACCACGCCGCCGCCCAGCACCGTGACCTTGCCCGGCGGCACGCCCGGCACGCCGCCCAGCAGCACGCCGCGCCCGCCATTGGGCTTCTGCAGGGCGGTGGCGCCGGCCTGGATGGAAAGCCGCCCGGCCACCTCCGACATCGGCGCCAGCAGCGGCAGGCCGCCGCGCTCGTCCGTCACCGTCTCATAGGCGACGGCGGTGACGCCGGAAGCGAGAAGGCCCCTGGTCTGCTCGGGGTCCGGCGCCAGATGCAGATAGGTGTAGAGGATCTGCCCCTCGCGCAACTGCGCCCATTCCTGCGGCTGCGGCTCCTTGACCTTGACGATCATGTCCGACTTTGCAAATACGTCGGCCGCCGTGCGGGCGATCGCGGCACCCGCGGCGCGATAGGCGTTGTCGTCCGCGCCTATGCCCGCGCCGGCGCCGGTCTCGACCAGCACCTCATGGCCATGGGCGACATATTCCCGCACCGAGCCCGGGGTCAGGCCGACGCGGTATTCGTGATTCTTGATCTCCTTGGGGCAGCCGACACGCATCTTCATCCTCCTCCCGGTTTCAGAGCGCGCATTTGTGGGGGGATTATTCAACTACCAAACGGGCCGCGAGTGTTTGCGAATATGCTTGTCGCAGAAGCGGTCTTTCGTTATTTTTTGCATAAAACAATCTGATATTCGCAGGAATCGCGAAAAATGCCTCTGGACCGGATCGATATCGCCATTCTGGATACCTTGCAGAAGGACGGAAGGATACCCAACGCCGCGCTTGCGGAGAAGGTCGGCCTTTCCCAGTCCGCCTGCTCGCGCCGGCTCGACAATCTGGAAAAGTCCGGCACCATTCGCGGCTATCACGCCCGCATCTCCAACGCCGCGCTCGGCCATCAGATGACGGCGATCGTGCATATTTCGCTGTCCGGCCAGTTCGAAAAGACGCTTTCGGATTTCGAGACCGCCATCAAGCGCTGCCCGAACGTGCTGTCGTGCCATCTGATGTCGGGGGAATACGACTATATCCTGCGCATCGCCGCCAAGGACCTTGCCGATTACGAGCGCATCCACAAGGAATGGCTCTCGGCCATGCCGCACGTCACCAAGATCAACTCCTCCTTCGCGCTGCGCGAGATCATCGACCGCACGGCCATGGGCCTGAAGCCGGAAATGGCGTGAACGCCGCGATCGTCCCCGTTGCCGACAGAAAGTCGGGGAAGCGCGGGCCGGCAGCGGGAGCGGCTATGGCGGCGCGCGGCAAAATGCGCTAGCGCTTGGCCATGCGCTACGTCATCGTCATCGTCGCCTTCGCCTTCTTCCTCATCTGGGACGGCCTTTACAATCAGGGCCGCTACATGGATGCAGGCGTCAAGGGCCTGAAGCACGCCGTCACCTATGTGACGGGATGAGCGCATTCGTCGCGGGGGCAGAAGCCGCCGGCCGTCGCCGGATGGGTTGACGCCGCCGCTTCACTGGTCGAGAAACCGGCCTTGTCGAAAACTCGTTGAACCTGCATGCGGTGTCGTCGGTGTCTCTGCACGCCGCGTGCGAAGGAGGCCGTTTGATCCGGCATATCGTTTTCTTCAGCGTCAGGCGCAAGGAAGAGGTGGAGACCGTGCGCAAGGGCCTGATGGCTCTCGGCGGCATTCCCCATTCCAGCTTCTTCGAGGTGGTGGCGAACTCCAAGGTCGACCCGCTCTCCGACGAGATCGACATCGTGGTCTATGCGGAGTTCGAGGATCACGACGCGCTGGCTGCATACAAGGCCCATCCGCTCTATGACGAGACGACGCGCAAGGTGAGGCCGCAGCGCGAACTGCGCTTCTCGGCCGACATCGTGTCGGAAGGGCGCCCGTCGCGCTGAGCGCTTCGCGCGCTGCGTCAGTCCACCAGGATGCGCGCTTCCCGTGCCGCTTCCACGAAAGCGGTTCTGGCGGCATCGGGCGGCCTGTCGCCGTTGACGGCCGCAAGGCAGGCCAGCCGCGCGGCACGGTGCTTCGGCGTGCCCGCATCCGGCCAATGCTGGGTCAGAAGCGCCACCGCCTGCCTGGCGCTCGAAACGTGATGGATATCGCCGACGATCCCGACGGAAACGGCCACGGGTTCGGCAAACCAGCCTTCATGCATGGAAGTACCTCCAGCCCCGGATGCCATTCAACGCCGGGCAGGGCCGGAAGTTCCGTCGCCCTCGACGGTCAGAATGCGGGAATCAAGAGGCGGAGTCCGCGAGATGCCGCACGAGAGCGAGGCGCTTGATGGCGGCGGTCGCCAGCGCCTGCGCGCGGTCGCGCGCGGCCTGCGAAGGCAGGGTCTCTCCCGCCTCGACATAGAATTCCGCCAGCCATTCGCATAGCGCCTCCAGCGAAGACATGGACGGGGCGCCGGCTGGCGGCAATTCGTCGAGCGGGTCCGTGTCGAGATCCTGCGCCATGCGCCTGGCCTCCGCCGCCAGCATGCGGAAATCCTGCCTCGTCCGCCCGCTTGCCGATTCGGCAAGCTGTTCGAGCGCTGCCGCGACGTCATTTTCGATCGCGCCCAGGCTGCGCGCATCCGACAGTACCGGCTCATGCGCACGCTGCGCGAAGAACGCTTTGCGCCGCTCCCGCCGCAGAATTCTGGCATGCTCGAGTTCCTCATGCGCCATGCGCTCGGCAGCCTCGCGGATCACGGTCGTGGGCGCGTCCGCCGCCACATAGGACCAGAAGGCGAAGGCGCGCTCCTCGTTCCGGACAGCCATGGCGAAGGAGTGATACGCGTCCTGGAGTTCCGGCGACACCAGCGCGGCCCCTTCGTCGTCGAACACGCCTTTCGGCGCGTGCTCGTCCGCCGGCGGCGCGTGATGCAGGGCCTGCTGCGACCAGCCGACGACCATGTCCATATGGCCGGTTTCCTCGCGCACCAGACGGTCGAATACGGCGGCGAGATCCTGCCTGCCGGCCTCGCGCATGCGCACGGCCAGGGCGGCATAGCGGTCGGCCGATTCCTTCTCCATCGCGTAGGCGAGGGCCATGAGCTCGTCCATCGTGCGGATCGGCGTTGACGGCTCTGACGTCAGGCGCGGCATCGGGCACACTCCTCCATGATATAGTGCAACTATAAGCAGAACTGAGGCAGAGTAATTTGCGATCAATCAAAGACCTGCCGACCAAAACAAACCAGATGTGCGCCCGAAGGCCGTGCCTTTTGAATCGGCCGGAAAAAGGGTGCACATGCCGAGCAGCGCGTTCATACGAAAGACGGGCAGGGCAGCCTGGCATGATGCCGGCGCCACGCTGCCGCGCGCGCTGGCTTGCGTGCTTTTCCTCTTGTCGATGCTTGTCCTGTCCGTCGCCCCGGTCCGGGCCGACGAAAGCCTGGACCATTTTCTTTCCGTCACGCAGCCGGGCGA
>DAOKZN010000284.1:0-3758 GCA_035325625.1 Mesorhizobium sp.
CGCCTCGAAGCCTGCAATGAGCCGAAGCAGGGTGGACTTGCCGCAGCCGGACGGGCCGAGCAGGGCGGTGAAGGAGCCGCCCGGCAAGTCGAGCGACACGTCGTCCACCGCCTGGACGGTGCCGAAGCGGCGCGAGACATGCTGCAGGCCTATTCCCGTCACCCCCTGCCCCTTCCCGCGCCGCCGCCGTTCATGGAGAAGGGCGGCCATGGCCGCCCTCCCCGCTCGCAATCCCGTGCAGCATCAGCGGCTGGCCAGGAATTCCCCGACTTCAAGAAGGATGAACTCGTTGTTGGCCGCCTCGCCGATCTTGCGCCCGGCCGAGAACGGAAGATTGTTGTCGTTGGCGACGAGGATATGCGTGTCGTCATGGAGCATCACGTCCTCGATGGTGAAGAACGGGAAGGTGAACTTGCCCGTCAGGTCCCGCTTGGCGTCGGTTTCGAGGATAGCCTTGTTGTCGGGATCGGCAATATCCATCAGGTCGATATGGGCCAGGCGGCGGATGAAACCGTCGCCGTCGACCTGCGCGGTGTCGACCAGCACGATGTTCTTGACCAGCGCCGGAACCGGGTAGCAGGCCGACTTGTCTTCGGCACCCTCGGCACAGGCAAGGCTCGGATCGCCCTCGCCATTGTCGCGCTCGATGACCAGCGCCCGCGTATCGTCGATGAAGTTGAAGTCGCCGATCGCCTTCGCGCCGTCGGAGAGACGGAACTTGTAGCTGTCGCCGGTCCAATCGCCCTTCTTCGTATCGAAGGTGATGACGCGCAGGAAATCGCCCTCGGGCTGGCCGTCCTCGCCGAGCACCGGCTTCTCCAGCATGCCCCAAAGCAGATTGGTGCCCGGCTGCAGCGCCATGCCCTCGTAGCCGCCCGAGCGCTGGACGCGGAAATCCTTGCCGGCGGCGGCCGGAACCACGGTGCCGGGCGTGTCCGGGCCGGTCAGCGACTTGCCGTCCAGCACCGTCTGGTGCACGGAAAGGATGCGGCCGTCCTCGGTGGCGCGGATGACGTAGGGGCCGAACTCGTCGCCGATCCAGATTTCGCCGTCGAGATACTGGATGCTCTCCGGGTCGAAATCCGCGCCGGTCAGGTAGCGGCCCCCTGTGCCCTCATAGGCGATGCGGAACGGCACCTTGTTGTCGGGATCGCGCAGGAACACCGATTCGACGCGCTCCACCTTGCCCGTGGCAAAGTCGGGCTTCATGCGATGGAAGAACAGCAGCGCATCGGGGCTGTTGACCTTGGCTCCGAAGCCGTTGTCCGTCAGGGTGAAGACGCTGCCGTCCGGGGCGCGGTTCATGGCGAAGCCCGACAGACCCTGCACCGGCTGCCCGATGAAGGGAAGCGAGATGCCGGTCGGGTGGCTGCCATAGGCAGGCCCCACGTCGCCCGGAACCGACATGACATCATGATTGCGGGTCTTGCCGGTGAACTTTCCGGATACCCAGGCGTCCTGCGGCGCGTCGGCCGGCGGCGTGATGAGGGTCAGCGCGGGCAGGAAGGCATGCCCGGCGAGCTTGGCCTGGAATGTTTCCTCCGCCGATGCGGAATGGTGAAGAGCCGCGAAAGCGACAGCCGTGAAAAGGGTCTTCTTGAGCATGGGGTACGCCCTCTGACTGGTGGAGAATGCACCGGCTGCGTAGCGCCCCGTCGCGACAACGGCTTTTCAGAATGGTGACGATGCCATGACGAATTGCGGCCCACGTCGCGGACGCGCGCGCCGCGAATGCGGTTCGGACCGCAGCGCCCGGCATTCAAGGACCCGGCAGTCGTATTACCTGTGCCAAAGGGGAAGGGTTCGGCCCCGCAACGAAGTTGCGAAGCCGAAGGCGGAGCGTTAAGTCCTGAAAAAGGGCCTCGGCCTTCTTCGCGGCCGATGCGGGCCAGCCGACTGCTATTCCTGTTCCTCTTCCTCGTCGCTGTCCTTCGACTTCAGCGCCGACAGCTTGGCGAAGACGGCATCGGCGTCGAGCTCGTCCTCCTCGCCGCGCTCCTTGACGGTTTGCGGCGTCAGCCGCTCGGTGAGCGAGGCCGGCAGCAGCGTGTCGCCCGCCACCGGCTGCGGCAGCTCGCGGCCGCGCGAGGCGCGCTGCACTTCCAGGTCGAGGTCGATCTGCGAGCACAGGCCCAGCGTCACCGGGTCCATCGGCACCAGATTGGCCGCGTTCCAGTGGGTGCGGTTGCGGATCTGCTCGATGGTCGACTTGGTGGTGCCGACCAGGCGCGAGATCTGCGCGTCCTTCAGTTCGGGATGGTTGCGCACCAGCCACAGGATGGCGTTCGGCCGGTCCTGGCGCTTCGACAGCGGCGTGTAGCGCGGGCCCTTGCGCTTGGATTCCGGTACCCGCACCTTGGGCTCGGAAAGCTTGAGGCGATAGTTGAGGTCCTTCTCGCCGCGCGCGATCTCCTCGCGCGTGAGCTGGCCGGTGATGATGGGGTCCATGCCCTTGATGCCCTGCGCCGACTCCCCGTCGGCGATCGCCTTCACCTCAAGCGGATGCAGCGAGCAGAACTGCGCGATCTGGTCGAAGGACAGCGCGGTGTTGTCGACCAGCCAGACGGCGGTCGCCTTCGGCATGAGAAGCGTGTTTGCCATCGAATAAAATCCTCTCGTTCGCCCGCGTTCCCGACGCGGGCGGTGGTGTTGGAAGCCACCGGAATGGGAAAATCGAGGCGTATATAGCGGTTCCGGCGCGCCGTCGCAACAGATTCGCGACGAAAGCGCCGTAAAGGGCGGGCACGGCCGCCCGGGCAGGATCGGATAAAACAAAACCCGCCGGACTTCTCCGGCGGGCTCGGAACCGGCGGCGCAGGCCCGTGAAGGCGCGCCAGGCTTCGGTTCTGGCTACTGCTCCTGGCTCGCCCTTAGAGCGAGGCGCGGGCGACGCGCTCGATGTCGGCGCGGTTGATGCCGAGGTCGTTCAGCTCGCGCGCATTCAGGCGGCTGAGCTCGCGAACGGTCTGGTTGTAACGGCGCCAGTTCTTGAAGCTGCGGATCAGGTTCATCTTTCTCTCCATTCTTACGTTCTGATGTGAATTCGATGCCCCTCAAATAGGCACTGCCGCCTGAATTTTGAACATGCGCTTTTGCATAGCAGCAATGCCTTTGTGCATTGCAACATAAACAGAAGGTTAAGGGCGGCGGGGCCCGCGCGCCGCAGGAATGGAGAGTGGGATGCGGCCGGGCGGTGCCCGGCTCAGCCGACGTCGAGCACGATCTTGCCGATGTGCTCGCCCTCCTCCATGCGCTCATGCGCGCGCCAGGCTTCCTTCAGCGGGAAGATCATGTCCAGCACCGGCGCAACCCGGCGCGTGGCGAGCAGCGGCCACACCTGCGCCTCCAGCGCGGCTGCGACAGCGCCCTTGAACTCCACGCTGCGCGGCCGCAGCGTCGAGCCGGTATGCACCAGGCGCTTGACCAGCAGCTTGGAGAAGTCCGCGCTGGCGACCGCGCCGCCTTGCGTGGCGATCTGCACGATGCGCCCTTCCACGGCGGCGGCGCTGTAGTTGCGGCCGACATAGTCGCCGCCGACCATGTCCAGGATGACATTGGCGCCCTTGCCGCCGGTCGCGTCCTTCACCGCCTCGACGAAGTCCTCCTCGCGGTAGTTGACCGCGCGGTCGGCGCCCAGCCGCAGGCAGGCGTCGCACTTTTCCCTGCTGCCCGCCGTGGCGATCACATAGGCGCCGAAGGCCGAGGCGAGCTGGATGGCGGTGGTGCCGATGCCGGAGGAGCCGCCATGCACCAGCAGC
>DAOKZN010000285.1:0-3740 GCA_035325625.1 Mesorhizobium sp.
AGGGCTACATCATCGTCGGCCAGGACACGGACGGCACGGTGACGCCGAACGATGCGGGGCTGGACTGGGCGGTCGGCAAGAAGAAGGCCGATTTCGTCGGCATCCGCGGCCTGAAGCGGCCGGATCTCGTGGCCAAGGGGCGCAAGCAGCTTGTCGGGCTGAAGACCAAGGACCCGAAAGCGGTGCTGGAGGAGGGCGCGCAGGTCGTGGAGAACCCCAACCAGCCGATCCCGATGAAGATGATCGGGCACGTCACCTCGTCCTACTGGTCGCAGAATTGCGGCCGTTCCATCGCGCTCGCCCTGGTGAAGAACGGGCGCGAGCGCATGGGCCAGACGCTCTACGTGCCGATGCCCGGCGGAGCCATCGAGGTCGAGGTGACGGGAACCGTGTTCTTCGACGAGAAGGGGGAGCGCCTCAATGGCTAAAGCCGCAGCAAGTCTGTCCGCCGGCCCCGCCGCAGAGCGCCGCCCGGCGCTGGCCGGGCGCGAGGTTTCCGCCGCCGCGGCCAGGGTGTCGGTCCTGCCGCCGGCCGAGCGTGTCTCCCTGCGCGCGCCGGAGGCGTCGGTGAACTCGCTGTCGCGGGCGCTCGGTGTCACCTTGCCCCAGGCGCCGAAGGCTTCCGCCGCCAAGGGCGGACGCACCGCGCTGTGGCTCGGCCCGGAGGAATGGCTGGTCATCGACGAAGCCGGCGGCGATCCGCTGGCAGATTGCGGCAAGGCCAAGGCCCTGCATTCGGCCGTCGGCATCTCGCACCGCAACGTCGCCATCTCGGTTTCGGGGGCGGCGGCCGAGGCCGTGGTCAATGCCGGCTGCCCGCAGGACCTGTCTGTGGCCGCCTTCCCGGTGGGCGCATGCTCGCGCACCGTGCTGGGCAAGGCCGAGATCGTGCTCTACCGCACGGCCGAGGACGCGTTCCGGGTGGAATGCTGGCGTTCCTTCTCGGACTATGTCTTTACTCTGCTGTCGGAGGCGGCGCGCGACGCGGCGGCCTGACGCGGGAACCTTCCGGCGGCAGCGCCGTTGGCCCCTGCAACGATCGAGGGAGACGTCGATGGCCAGTGCGTCGAAACCCGCAGCCGGCACGAAGCCGAGGAAATCCGCCGCCGTGCGCTCGCTGGAAGAAGAGCGCCGGTCGGAGGACATGCAGGAAGAGCTGGAAGAGGGGCTGGAGGACACCTTCCCGGCGTCCGACCCGGTCTCCATCACCAGCACCAGCATTCCCGGCGCGCCGAGCAAGCCCGGCAAGCCGAAAAAGGTGGCCGGCCGGAAAAGAGGCCGCTGACGGCGGGCGCTCCGGCCGCGCCGCAGCTACCCCTTCCATATGCCTGAAGCGTGTCGCGGTGCTTCAGGTTCACGCCGTACGCTTCAAGTGCTCCCTTTGGGGAGGCATGCTTCAGAACGTGTTCGGCATGATCCAGGGATCGATGTCGATGCCGAGGCGCGGGCCCTTGCCGGCCGTGCCCGTTTCCTGCGCCGGCGCGGGCCTGGCCACCGAACCGGTCGGAGCACAGTCGAGCTTCACCGTCTTTTCCACGCAGGCGGGAGCGGCAGGCGCATGCTTGCCCTTCGCAGCCTCTCCGGCAAGGGCGCTGCCTGAAAAGGCAACAAGGGCGGCAAGAGCGAAAGCGGTCTTCTTCATCATCGCCTCCATTGGCTTCATGATTTTCGTACGTGTACGGAACGGCGTCTATGTACGTATGCTTGCCGCGGGCTTCAAGGCGAAATTCGTACATGTACGATATTTTTGTGCGGCACGGCGCCGACGCTGCCGGCATGGCTCTGCCGGCGGGCTTCGGGATTTCCGCGACCTGCGCCCGTCCGGTCCGCAACGGGCCGAACGGCTCGTCGCAGGCCGCGGCAATAAATCTGGGAATAAATTTGGACGTATCCGCCGGCCGCAAGGCGAAGGGGGCTCATCCAAAAGGATGGGGTGGAAAAAAGGACGGGAAGGGGCGGCCTTGCGGCCCTTGCCGGCAGTTCGGCGTCAGCAGCCGGGCGTTTGCGCCAGCGGCTGCACCTCTTGCACCGACAGCGAGGCCATGGCGAAGTCGCACATCCGCTTCACGAAGGCTTGCGGGTCGCCGAACGGATAGAAGGGAAAGGTGATCAGCAGCGAGATGGTGCCGTGGCCGACCGCCCAAAGCATGGTGGCGATGGCGCGCGGGTCGCCCTTCAGCCGCCCGGCGGCCACGCAGGCCTCCACGCGCTCGACCAGCACCTTCATGGCCGGGTTGCCCTGCTCCATCTCGGCGAAGGTCTTGCCGGGCGGCGGCTTCGTCTTTTCGGTCATGAAGACGATGCGGTATTCGTCGGGGTTGCCCAGCCCGAAGGCGGCATATTCCACCATCACCGCCTTCAGCGCCTCGACCGGATCGTCGGAGCGGTTCTCCTCGATGCGGCGCGCCAGCGTCTCGAACGCATCCTCGGCCAGGGCCAGCAGAATGTCCTGCTTGTCGGCGAAATAGGAGTAGACCGACATCGGCGCATAGCCCACCCGCCTGGCCAGCTTGCGGATGGTCAGCCCCTCATAGCCTTCCTCCTGCACGAGCCTGTGCGCGGCGGCCACCAGTTCGGACCGCATCGCAGCCTTCTGCTGCTCGCGGCGAGCCTGCGCGGTGAGCGGCAATCCGGGCCTGCCTTTCATGCCCCTGTTTCCTCGGGTCCAATATATACGCAGTACGGAAGCCGGCAAGAGGACGCCGCCCCGGCCGCTGCCCGGCGCGCCCTCGGCCTGCCTATGCTTGGGGCTCGATGAAGGTCAGCGTCAGCCAGCGCGCGGTGAGCGCCGGCTTCACCGAGCCGTCGATCTCGACGGTCACGTCGTGGGTTATCTGCACCCAGCCCGAGGGGCGCGCCTTCACGTCGGCCAGCACGAAGCGCGTGCGCACGCGCGAGCCGGTCTTCACCGGCGTCAGGAAGCGCACCTGGTCGAAGCCGTGATTGACGCCCATCCTGCTCCCGTCCAGCGGCGGCAGGGTCTCGAAGGCCATGGCCGACAGCAGCGACAGCGACAGGAAGCCATGCGCGATGGTGCCGCCGAAGGGGGTTTCGCGCGCCGCCCGCTCCGGGTCGCAATGGATGAACTGGTGGTCGTCCGTGGCGTCGGCGAACAGGTCGATCATGTGCTGGGTGACGGCCCGCCAAGGCGAGACGCCCACTTCCTGGCCGACGCTGGCAAGCAATGTCTCGAGGCTGATGGGCTGCATCCGACTCCGTCCCGATCCCGCACGGTCGAGGAACGGACTATTGGATCAGGCGGGCGCCGTCAAACCACTCGGGCAAATCACTTGGGCAAACCGCTCTGGCAAAATCACTCTGGCAAACCACTTAGGCAAATCACTCGGCCGGCTCGACATCGATGTAGGCGGCCTCCTCAAGCTCGCGCTTGAGGCGCGCCTGCTCGTGGCTCTTGGGCGTGACGAAGCGGCCAAGCAGCAGGTAGGCGACCGGCGTGAGGAACAGCGTGGAGACCGTGGCCAGGCCCAGGCCGCCGACGATGACCCAGCCGAGCGCGATGCGCGCCTCGGCGCCGGCGCCGCTGGCCAGCACCAGCGGCACGCCGCCCAGCACGGTGCAGATCATGGTCATCAGCACCGGCCGCAGCCGGATGTTGGCGGCCTGCTCGATGGCCTGGCGCACGCCCAGCCCGCGGTCGCGCAACTGGTTGGCGAATTCCACGATCAGGATGCCGTTCTTGGCCATGACGCCGACCAGCAGCACCAGCCCGATCTGCGAAT
>DAOKZN010000286.1:0-3740 GCA_035325625.1 Mesorhizobium sp.
GCTCCCAGATCTGCACGAAGGACTGCGCGAAGCGCTCGAACTCGCGCCCCGCCGGCGTGAGCTGCGCGCCATTGCGATTGCGGATGAAGAGCTGGCGGCCAAGCTCCTCCTCCAGCGTGCGGATGCGCGCACTGACGGTGGTCTGGGTCACGTGGAGCCGGTCGGCGGCGTTGAGGAAGCTGCCCGAGTGGACGATTTCGAGGAATGTCCGCGCGCGGTCGATATCCATGGCAACCCTTCCGGAACGCCGCAATTAAGTGCAATATTCTTGCATTGATACTGCATTTAATTCCGTTTGCCTTCTCTTTTCAACCGGCGCAGGTTTCGTCCGAAGTGAACCCGCTTACGCGCGGCACACAGCACGAGGTCGACCATGTCCATCTCAGACGACACCCGGGGGGAGCCCGCGGAATATGCCTCTCCGCCCTGCTTCATGCATGAGCTGACGCCCGACTTCCAGCCGCAGCCGGCGCATGATGCCTGGACCGATGTCTGCCGCTGGCGCAAGGCCGAGCGGGAGCGGCTGATCGCCGAGCGCCTGGCGGTGGACGCCGAGGTGCGAAAGGCCAGGTCGGAGCGCATCGCGACCGGGCTCGACCGCGCCATGGGCCGGGTCAGCGGGCGCATCGTCAGCGCCTATTGGCCGTTCCGGGGCGAGCCGGACCTGCGCAACTGGATGATCAAGGTGATCGAGCGCGGCGGACGCATCGCCCTGCCCGTCGTCATCAAGAAGGGCTGGCCGCTGGAGTTCCGCATCTGGTCGCCTGGCGATCCGCTGGAACGCGGGGTCTGGAACATCCTGGTTCCCGCGCATGGCCCCTCGGTCCAGCCAAATCTCGTCATCGCGCCGTTGGTGGGTTTCGACGAGGCCGGATATCGGCTGGGCTACGGCGGCGGCTTCTTCGACCGCACGCTGGCGGCCATGCCCAGGAAACCGTTTGTGATCGGCGTCGGCTATGCGGGGGCGGCCATCCGCACTATCTACCCGCAGGCCCATGACATTCCCATGGACGCCATCGTCACGGACGAATGAACGAGCCAGAACAAGAACGCAGGCCGGGGCCGGTTCCCCGCTTGTGACGACGTACAGCAAGATCGCCGTCCATCCGTGAAGACCGCCCCCGCCCGCCACCACAAGGAGGCAGGTGAAAGACCATGACGGATTCAGCAGCGGCGGCAGCGGTCGAACACAGGCCGGGCTTCCTGGCCCGATGGGTGTTCACGACCAACCACAAGGACATCGGCACGCTCTATCTGTGCTTCTCCATGCTGGCGGGCATCCTCGGCACCGGGCTGTCGGTGGCCATCCGCATGGAGCTGCAGGAACCGGGCCTGCAGTTCTTCTCCGACCCGACCACCTACAACATGCTGGTCAGCGGGCACGGGCTGGTGATGATCTTCTTCGTCATCATGCCGGCGCTCATCGGCGGGTTCGGCAACTGGTTCGTGCCGATCATGATCGGCGCGCCGGACATGGCCTTCCCGCGCATGAACAACATCTCCTTCTGGCTGCTCGTGGCCTCGCTGCTGCTCTTCCTCACTTCGCTGTTCGTGCCGGGCGCGCCCGGCTCCTACGGCCATAGCGGCGGCTGGACGCTCTACCCGCCCTACTCGACCGAGGGTCAGCCCGGCCCGGCGGTCGATCTCGTCATCCTGTCGATCCATCTGTCGGGCGCCTCGTCCATCCTCGGTGCCATCAACTTCATCACCACGATCCTCAACATGCGCGCGCCGGGCATGACGCTGCACAAGATGCCGCTGTTCGCCTGGTCGATGCTGGTCACGGCCTTCATGCTGCTGTTCGCGCTGCCGGTGCTGGCGGGCGCCGTCACCATGCTGCTCACCGATCGCAATTTCGGCACGACCTTCTTCCAGCCCTCGGGCGGCGGCGATCCGATCCTCTACCAGCACCTGTTCTGGTTCTTCGGCCACCCCGAGGTCTACATCATGATCCTGCCGGGCTTCGGCATCATCAGCCATGTCATCTCCACCTTCTCGAAGAAGCCGATCTTCGGCTATCTGGGCATGGCCTATGCTATGGTGGCCATCGCCGTCATCGGCTTCGTGGTGTGGGCGCATCACATGTTCACGGTGGGACTGTCGCTGGACTCGCAGCGCTATTTCGCCTTCGCCTCCATGGTCATCGCGGTGCCGACGGGCGTGAAGGTGTTCTCGTGGCTGGCCACCATGTGGGGCGGCTCGATCGAGTTCAAGACGCCGATGCTGTGGGCGACCGGCTTCGTGCTCCTGTTCACCATCGGCGGCGTCACCGGCGTTCAGCTCGCCAACCCGAGCCTCGACCGGCTCTTCCAGGACACCTACTACGTCGTGGCGCACTTCCACTACGTGCTGTCGCTGGGCGCAGCCTTCGCCATCTTTGCCGGCTTCTATTACTGGTTCCCGAAGATGACCGGCTACATGTACAGCGAGACCCTGGGCAAGCTGCATTTCTGGGTGATGTTCGTGGGCGTGAACCTGGTGTTCTTCCCGCAGCACTTCCTCGGCCTGGCCGGAATGCCGCGCCGCTATGCGGACTATCCCGACGCCTTCAGGGACTGGAACTTCATCTCCTCGATCGGCTCCTACATCTCCGCCTTCGGGCTGCTGATATTCTTCGTCATGATCGTGGAGGCCTTCGCCCGCAAGCGCGTCGCTTCCGACAATCCCTGGGGAGTGGGTGCCACCACGCTGGAATGGACGCTGTCTTCGCCGCCGCCCTACCACCAGTTCGCGCAGCTTCCGCGCATACGCTGAGCTGCGGACGAATCCTGTGGAGCGGCAATGCCTTATTCGGGCTTTCCGATAAGCCGCATGAATTCATTCTCCGCTGCGGTGGCGTAGCGATCCTTGTGCCGCAGCATAAGGAAGCTGCGCCGCGGCAGCGGATAATCGACGGCTGCCAGCGTGCCGGCGGCCAGCGCGCGCGCCACCACCAGTTTCGAGATCACGGTGACGCCGCCGCCCGCTTCCACCGCCGAACGCACGGCCTCGTTCGAAGGCAGCACGAGGCTTGCGCTGATGTCGGACCAGTCGATGCCTTCCTGCCGCAATATGGAGGCCAGGATCGAACGGGTGCCCGAGCCCGGCTCGCGCAGCACCCAGTCTGCGGACCGCAGATCCAGCCTGTCGCCGGCCCGGTGCCGGCCCCAGGGATGGCCGGCCGGAGCGATGAGGACCATCTCGTCCTCGGCCACGGTGGTCGCCGAAAGGTTCGGCTCCTCCACCTCGCCTTCGACGAAGCCGAGATTGGCCTCGCCCTCGCGCACCAGGGCCGCCACGGTCTCGGTGTTGCCCATGACCAGCGACACGGACATGCCGGGATAGGCCGCATGGAAGGCGTGGATGAATTTCGGCAGCCAGTAGTTGCCCACCGTCTGGCTGGCAGCGAGGCCGAGCGAGCCCGTCTTCAGGCCGGCGAGGTCGGCAAGCACCAGTTCCGCCGAAGCGGCGCGCGCCAGCACAGCCTTGGCCTCGACTAGAAACAGGTGGCCGGCGTCGGTCAGCGCGATGCGCCTGCCGACGCGGTCGAAAAGCCTGGTCGCGTAGCGGGCTTCGAGGGCCGCAACCGCGGCGCTGGTCGCGGATTGGGTCAGATTGAGGTCACGGGCGGCGCGGGTCACATGCTCGCGCTCGGCGACCGCAACGAATATCCGCAGTTGCTCCAGCGTCATCCGGCTTCCTTCACGCCGTCAGCTTCACCAGCGTCAGGCTGAAGCAAGCGATAAAGACAAATGCCGAAA
>DAOKZN010000287.1:0-3723 GCA_035325625.1 Mesorhizobium sp.
AGGCGGCGGTGGACTTCATCAAGCAGTTCAAGGTCGACTACGCCGTCATCGGCGCTTCGGCCATCGACCATGACGGGGCGCTGCTCGACTTCGACTTCCGCGAGGTGAAGGTGGCGCAGGCCATCATCGCCAACACCCGGCATGTCATACTGGTTTCCGACCGCACCAAGTTCGAGCGCACGGCGCCGGTGCGCATCGGCCATCTCTCCCAGGTCGACACGTTCATCACCGATCGCTGCGACATTCCCGCCATCCGCCGCATCTGCGAGGACTCGGACGTCAAGCTGGTGGAGACCTCCCGACCCTGAAAGCTCGGCAGGGTGACGTTGCGTCGTCATATTTCGTTTGACACGCGTTTTTATTTCGGAATAATTCCCTCACGTTTTCGTAATGAGCGAAAATGCTGCGATGCGAAATCGCGTGGGAGGAATTCTTGGGCGAAACCCCGATCCATGACATCGTGGTCATCGGCGGCGGCATCAACGGCTGCGGCATCGCGCGCGACGCGGCCGGCCGCGGGTTCTCGGTCCTTCTGGCGGAAATGGACGACCTGGCCAGCGGCACGTCCTCCGGCTCCACGAAGCTGATCCATGGCGGGCTGCGCTATCTGGAATTCTACGAGTTCCGGCTGGTGCGCGAAGCGCTGATGGAACGCGAGGTGCTGTGGAGGAACGCCCCGCATATCATCTGGCCGATGCGCTTCGTGCTTCCCTATGCGAAGGGGCTGCGGCCGGCGTGGCTGCTACGGCTCGGCCTGTTCCTCTACGACCATATCGGCGGGCGCAGGCTGCTGCCGCCAACGCGCACGCTGGACATGCGCACGGACCCAGCCGGCAGGCCGCTGAAGCCGCTGTTTTCCAAGGCTTTCGAATATTCGGACGGCTGGGTCAACGACGCACGGCTGGTGGCGCTCAACGCCCGCGACGCCGCCGACCGCGGCGCGGTGATCCGCACGCGCACCAGGGCGGCCGCAGCGCGGCGCGAGAACGGCCTGTGGCGGGTTACGCTGGAAGACCGGCGCACCGGCGCCACCGAGCAGGTCAGGGCGCGCCTTCTGGTCAATGCCGCGGGGCCGTGGGTGGATCACGTGCTTTCGGAAACGGTCGGGCTGGAAGGCGTGCACAATGTCCGTCTCGTCCAGGGCAGCCATATCGTGGTGCGCAAGAAGTTCGACGACCCGCGCGCCTATTTCTTCCAGAACCGCGACGGCCGCATCATCTTCGCCATTCCCTACGAGGAGGAGTTCACGCTGATCGGCACCACCGACCGGGACTATCCGGGCGACCCGCACGACGTGCGCATCAGCGAGGAGGAGACCGACTATCTGTGCGCGGCGGCGAGCGAATATTTCGCACAACCCGTGCGGCGGGCCGACATCGTATGGACCTATTCGGCGGTGCGGCCGCTCTATGACGACGGCGCCTCCAAGGCGCAGGAGGCGACGCGCGACTACGTGCTGAAGGCCGAGGGCGGGGAGGGCGAGCCGCCCTTGCTCAACGCATTCGGCGGCAAGATCACCACCTACCGCCGGCTGGCGGAGGCGATGCTGGAGAAGATCGAGGGCTTTCTCGGCCGGCGCGGCGCGCCGTGGACGGCCACCGCGCCGCTGCCGGGCGGAGATTTTCCGGCGACGGGCTTCGAGGCGGAGGCCGGCAGGCTGGCGGCGGACTATCCCTTCCTCGATGCCGGGCTGGCGCGGCGGCTCACCCGGCTCTACGGTACCCGTGCGCGCAAGCTGCTCGGGGCGGCCGGCTCCAGGGCGGATCTCGGCCGGGACTTCGGCGCCGGGCTCTACGAGGCGGAGGTGCGCTACCTCGTCGAGAACGAGTGGGCGCAGACTGCCGAGGACATATTGTGGCGCAGGACCAAGCGCGGGCTGCATCTCAGCCAGGCGCAGGTGGCGGCGCTGGAGGATTTCCTGCGGCCGATCGGCGGCCGGCAGATGGCGGCGACGGGATAGAGGCGCGGCGAAAGGGAGGGAAGGGATGCTGGAACTCAGGGACGTGTCGAAGGTGGTGGGCGCCGTCACCCACATCGCCGGCGTGTCGCTGACCCTGGCCCACGGTTCGCTCAACGTGCTTCTGGGGCCGACCCTGTCCGGCAAGACCAGCCTGATGCGGCTGATGGCCGGCCTCGACGCGCCCACTTCCGGCTCCGTCTGGTTCGACGGCAAGGACGTCACCGGCGTGCCGGTGCAGAAGCGCAACGTCGCCATGGTCTACCAGCAGTTCATCAACTATCCGGCCATGACCGTCTACGAGAACATCGCCTCGCCGCTGCGCGTGGCCGGCGTGGACAGGCAAAGGATCGACCGCGAGGTGCGCCGCGCGGCGGAACTGCTCAAGCTCTCTCCCTATCTCGACCGCACGCCGCTCAACCTTTCGGGCGGGCAGCAGCAGCGCACGGCGCTGGCGCGCGCCATCGTCAAGAACGCCAGCCTGGTGCTGCTCGACGAGCCGCTCGCCAATCTGGACTACAAGCTGCGCGAGGAACTGCGCGAGGAACTGCCGAAGATATTCGCCGAGGCCGGCACCATCTTCGTCTATGCCACGACCGAGCCGCATGAGGCGCTGCTGCTCGGCGGCAATACGGCCACGCTGTCGGAAGGGCGCGTCACCCAGTTCGGGCCGACGGTGGAGGTGTTCCGCCGGCCGGTCGATCTGGTGACGGCCAGGACCTTCGCCGATCCGCCGCTGAACACGATCGTTCTGGCTAAGAAAGGCGCCAATTTCCTGCTTGATGGTGGGGTGAACCTCCCGGTGCCGGTCGGGCTCGCCGGCATAGCCGACGGCAACTACACGATCGGTTTCCAGCCCCACCATCTTTTTCTCGAACGCCCCGACGCGGGCGCGGTGGCCGTGCGCGCCAAGGTCGCCATCACCGAGATCACCGGCTCCGAAAGCTTCGTCCACCTTGCCTTCGCCGACGCGCGCTGGGTGATGCTGGCACGCGGCATCCGCGACCTGCAGGCCGACGACATGGTCGAGGTGTTCCTCGATCCGCGCCATATCATGGTCTTCGACGAGGCCGGCAATGCCGTCGGCGGCGCGAAGCTGGCGGCGTAGGGGGCAAGACGATGGCGCGCATCGATCTCGACCATATCCGCCACTCCTACCTGCCGCATCCCGCGAAGGAGAGCGACTTTGCGCTGCGGGAGGTGCACCACACCTTCGAGGACGGCGGCGCCTATGCCCTGCTCGGCCCTTCCGGCTGCGGCAAGACCACGCTTCTCAACATCATCTCGGGCCTGCTGCATCCCTCGCATGGCAGGCTCCTGTTCGACGGCAGGGACGTGACCGGCCTGTCCACGCAGGAGCGCAACATCGCGCAGGTGTTCCAGTTCCCGGTCATCTACGACACCATGACCGTCTACGACAATCTGGCCTTCCCGCTGCGCAACCGCGGCGTGCCGGCGGCCGATGTCGACCGGCGGGTGCGCGAGACGCTGGAGATGATCGGCCTTTCCGACTGGGCCGGGAGGAAGGCCCGGGGCCTCACTGCCGACCAGAAGCAGAAGATCTCGCTCGGCCGCGGGCTGGTGCGCTCCGACGTCAACGCCATCCTGTTCGACGAGCCGCTGACGGTGATCGACCCGCACATGAAGTGGGTGCTGCGCTCGCAGCTCAAGCAGCTTCACCGCCGCTTCGGCTACACCATGGTCTACGTCACCCACGACCAGACCGAGGCGCTGACCTTCGCCGACCAGGTGGTGGTGATGTATGA
>DAOKZN010000288.1:0-3710 GCA_035325625.1 Mesorhizobium sp.
GCACGCCGATGCCGCACAGGCGCCCGACCAGATAGTGGCCCATCTCGTGCACGAACACGACCACCGTCAGCACGAACAGGAACGGCACCAGCGTGCCGAGGAAAAAGCTTTCCGTGCCGAATGCAGCGCGCAGGATTTCGCTCAATTCAAGCCCTCGTTCCCTGATGACCGGACTTTCGCGCCAAACCGGGCAAATCCGTGGCGTCCGCCGGCCCTTCGACGCTCAGACCGGAAACAGTCCATGCGCCGGATTTTCGGCCGAAGCCGTGATCCAGCCGATGACGTACAGGGCGAGCGCAGCCGCGACAAGCCCGTCCACCCTGTCCATCACGCCGCCGTGACCGGGAATGATGGTGCCCGAATCCTTGCATCCGTGCCGCCGCTTGACCCAGGACTCGAACAGGTCGCCGGCCTGCGACACCACGGACAGGAACAGCGCGACGAAGCCTAGCCCGACAAGATTTCCCGCGCCGGCCGCCGCCGCCAGCGCAACGCCGGCCACGACGCCGCCCGCAGCGCCGCCCAGCGCCCCGCTCCGCGTCTTGCCGGGCGAGATGGAGGGGGCCAGCTTCGGCCCGCCGACGGCGCGGCCGACGAAATAGGCGAAGATGTCGGTCGCCCACACCACCGCGAACAGGAACAGGATCGCGACCAGCCCGGAGCGGTCGCCGTCGCGCAGCAGCGCCAGACAGAAGCCCGACAGACCCGCATAGGCGAGGCCCGGTGCCTCCCAGCGCCCTGCCCCGCCTATGGCCGACGCGGCAGCGCATGCCACGGTGAGAACGGCCAGCAGCAGAAGCTGCTGCCCGGCCGGCAGGCCCAGGGCGATCGCGATCACGAACACCGCCATCAGCAGGTCCGAAAACAGGGTCGCCACGCGCGCAGCCCCGTCGGCGCGGGCCATGCGTGTCCATTCGTAGAACACTGCGCCGGCGATGAGGGCGCACAGCAGCCTGAAGGCAAGGCCGCCGGCGAAGGTCAGCCCGAGCGCTGCGGCAGCGAGCACGACGGCGGACAGGACGCGAAGCTGCAGGTTGCTCATGCCGCTCACAGGGCGAGATCTTGCGCGGCAAGGCCGCCGAAGCGGCGCTCGCGGCCGGCGAAATCGCGCAGGGCCTCCGCCAGGTGGTCGCGCGTGAAATCCGGCCAGTAGCACGGCAGGAACGCCAGCTCGCTGTAGGCCGTCTGCCAGGGCAGGAAGTTCGACAGGCGCAGCTCGCCGCTGGTGCGGATGACCAGTTCGGGGTCCGGGATGCCGGCGGTGTCGAGCGCGCCGGCGAACATGTCGGCGTCGATCGCCTCAGGCCGGATGTCGCCGTGCACGGCCGCAGCGGCAAGCTTGCGCGCGGCCCGCACGATCTCGTCGCGGCCGCCATAGTTGAAGGCGATGACGAGCGTCAGCGACCCGTTGCCCGCCGTCAGCGATTCGGCTTCATCCAGAAGCGCCTTGATGTCGGGCTGGAGCCCCTGCCTGTCGCCGATGACGCGCACGCGCACGCCGTTCTGGTGCAGTTCGGCGAGATCGCGGCGGATGAAGATCTTCAGCAGCCCCATGAGGTCGCTGACCTCGGATTTCGGGCGCGACCAGTTCTCGGACGAGAAGGCGTAGACCGTCAGCCAGCAGATGCCGAGACCGGGGGCGGCGCGCACCGTGCGGCGCAGGGCCTCGACCCCCGCCCGATGGCCGGCGACACGCGGCAGGCCGCGCGCCTTGGCCCAGCGTCCGTTTCCGTCCATGATGATCGCGACATGCGCGGGCGTTGCCCCCAGTGTCGTCATGGTCTCGCTTTCGGGCCAGCTTCGCGCGGCCAAGCCAAAGGCCGGTCGGCCTAAACCTGCATGATCTCGGCTTCCTTCTCGGAAAGCAGGCTGTCGATGGTCGAGATCGTCTCGTCGGTCAGCTTCTGGACGCGATCGGATTCCTTGCGGTGATCGTCCTCGCTGATATCGCCGTCCTTTTCGGCCTTCTTGAGGAAGTCCATGCCGTCGCGCCGCACATGGCGCACCGCCACGCGGGCGTTCTCGGCATAGTTGTGCGAGATCTTCACCAGTTCCTTGCGGCGCTGCTCGTTCAGTTCCGGCAGCGGGATGCGCAAGTTGGTGCCGTCGACGATGGGGTTGAAGCCGAGATTCGATTCGCGGATGGCGCGGTCGACCGCCCCCACCATGGATTTGTCCCACACCGAAACGGAAATCATGCGCGGCTCCGGCACCGACACGGTCGCCACCTGGTTGATGGGCATGGCGGTGCCGTATGCCTGCACCTGGATGGCGTCCAGCAGGTTGCTCGACGCGCGCCCGGTGCGCAGCGAGGCAAGGTCATGCTTGAACGCGGCTATCGCTCCGTCCATGCGCCGCTTCAGATCGTCGTAGTCGCTACTCATCGTCATCTCCCCGGCCCGCTTCCGGCAGGCGTTCTGCTTCAGGGAAAACCCTGTGGATCACTCGTCGGCCACGACCGTGCAGCGGCCGCCGCCCTTCAATATCTCTCCGAACCCGCCCTTCTCGTGAATGGAATAGACGATTATCGGTATGTTGTTTTCGCGCGCAAGCGCAATCGCGGCTGTATCCATGATGGTGAGCCCGCGCCGGATGACCTCGTCATGGCTTATGCGGTCGAAACGCTGCGCCGAAGGGTCCTTTTTCGGGTCGGCCGAATAGACGCCGTCGACCTGCGTGCCCTTGAACAGGGCGTCCGCACCGATCTCGGCCGCACGCAGAGCCGCCGCCGAATCGGTGGTGAAGAAAGGATTGCCGGTGCCGCCGGCGAAGATCACCACCTTGCCCTCGTTCATGTAGGCGGTGGCCTGGCGCTGCGAGAAGCTCTCGCACAGTTCCGGCATGGCGATGGCCGACAGCACCACGGCGTCGACGCCGAGCTTGGTGAGCGAGGTTCGCAGTGCCAGCGAGTTGATGACGGTGGCCAGCATGCCCATGTGGTCGCCGGTAACGCGATCGCCGCCCTTGGAGGCCACGGCGACACCGCGGAAGATGTTGCCGCCGCCGATCACAACGCCTACCTCGACGCCCAGCGCGCGTGCCTCGGCGATGTCGGCGGCGATGCGGTCCACGACGGAAACGTCGATGCCGAAATGCTGCTCGCCCATCAGCGCCTCGCCCGACGCTTTCAACAGCACGCGCCGGTAAAGGGGTTTGCCCGTCATCTGGTCCTCGAAGCCGCCCGCCGGGACTGCGGCCGCCTTTCGGTCCGGGCCGCTCCCGACGCTGTCATAATGATGTTTTGTCCCGATACACGAAGGGCGCCGCCATGTCACGCGGCGCCCTCGCACTATCCCGCCGGAAATGCGGGCCTGCCGGCAATATGGGAAGCGATTGAAGCGCCGTTACTTTTTGACGGCGGCCGCGACTTCGGCCGCGAAATCGCTCTCTTCCTTCTCGATGCCCTCGCCCAGCGCGTAGCGCAGGTAGGCGGAGATCTTCGCCGGCGCGCCGATCTCCTTCTCCGCTTCCTTCAGCGCCTGCTCGACGGTCACGTCCGGGTTGATCACGAAGGCCTGCTTCAGCAGCACGACTTCCTCGTAGAACTTGCGCAGGCGGCCTTCCACCATCTTCTCGATGATGTTCTCCGGCTTGCCGGACGCGCGCGCCTGGTCGGAGAAGATGGCCTTCTCGCGCTCGATGGCGGTGGGGTCGAGTTC
The DNA here is from genome assembly GCA_035325625.1 of Mesorhizobium sp. Classification (GTDB taxonomy): domain Bacteria; phylum Pseudomonadota; class Alphaproteobacteria; order Rhizobiales; family Rhizobiaceae; genus Mesorhizobium. The sequence goes on from DAOKZN010000288.1 coordinate 3,660, forward strand.
CTCGACGTTCAGCGCCTGCGGGTTGGTGGCGGCCACGTGCATGGCCACCTG
>DAOKZN010000289.1:0-3697 GCA_035325625.1 Mesorhizobium sp.
CGTTGCCCCAGGCGGTCAGCACCGCCGCGTTGGCCGGCAGGGCGATGACGTTGTAGGCCTTGCGCTCCTTCAGGAAGCGCCCGACCAGCTCCCCCGCGATATGGATCGCGTCGCTGGCCGAGCCGCCATTGCCGCAGATGAGGAAGGCCTTGCCCTGCGCAAGCGCAGCCACCACGGCGTCGGCGGCCCGTTCCATCTCGCCCGTCAGGTCGCGCTCGACCATGGCGGCGATGGCGGCTGCCGAGCGCTCCAGATAGTCGTTCAGCTTCGAGGTCAAGGCTTGTCTCCCGCGCCGGCGGCACGCAGCCGGCCGATGGTGCCGGTGGTGCTCCGGCCGGCGACGAGGTCGACCAGCACCACGCGGCCGCCATGGGCCTGCACCACCTCGGCGCCGACCACCTGGTCGATCGTGTAGTCCGCGCCCTTGACCAGGACGTCCGGTTTCAGCGCCTCGATCAGCGAAAGCGGCGTGTCCTCCTCGAACACCACTACGGCATCGACGGAGGCGAGCGCCGCCAGCACGCAGGCACGGTCGTGCTGGTCGTTGACCGGTCGGCCCGGCCCTTTCAGCCGCCGCACCGAGTCATCCGAGTTCAGCCCGAGCACCAGCCGGTCGCATTGCGCGCGGGCGGCATGCAGCAGGCTAACATGGCCGGCATGCAGGATGTCGAAGCAGCCATTGGTGAAGCCCACCGCCAGCCCTTCCCGCTTCCAGCCCGCCACCAGCCGCTGGGCGCCGGCGCGGTCGAGGATGGCGTCGCGATGCGCGACAGCCCCTTGCGCGCGCAAGAGGGCCCCGACGAGCTCCTCCATCGTAAGCTGCGCCGTGCCGCGCTTGCCCACCACCACGCCGGCGGCGGCATTGGCGATGCCTGCCGCCGCGACGCGGTCGGCGCCTGCGGCAAGCGCCAGCGCGAAGGAGGCGATCACCGTATCGCCCGCGCCCGACACGTCGAACACCTCGCGCGCCTGGGTGGCGATGTGGTGCGCCTGCGCAGCGTCCACCACGCTCATGCCCTTTTCGCTGCGCGTGGCGACGACGAAGTCGAAGCCGCAGGCGGAAATCAGCTCGCGCGCGGCGGCGGCCACCTCCTCGTCGGTGAACACCATGCGGCCCACTGCCTCGCCCAGCTCCTTGCGGTTGGGCGTCACCGCGGTGGCGCCCCTGTAGCGCCGGTAGTCGCGCCCCTTGGGATCGACCAGCACCGGCTTGCCGGCGGCGCGGCAGATCGAGATGAGTTCCTCGGCCACGCCGTCGAGCAGCACGCCCTTGCCGTAGTCGGACAGGACGACGATGTCCGAACGCTCCAGCGCGGCACGGAAGCGTGCGACGAGTGCCGTGCGCTCGGCCGCGTCCAGCGCCCGCACCTCCTCCTCGTCGAAACGCAGCACCTGCTGGTTCAGCGCGCTGAAGCGGCTCTTGGCCGAGGTCACGCGGCCGGGCGTCGCCGCGATGCCCTCGGTGCCGGCGCCCAGCTCGGCGATGAGGCGCATCGTGTCGCGGCCTGCCGTATCCTCGCCCAGCACGGAAACCGGAATGGCGGCCGCGCCCAGCGAGACGATGTTGGCCACCACATTGCCGCCGCCGCCCAGCGCCAGCCTCTCGCCGCGCCCGTGCAGCACGGGTATGGGCGCCTCGGGCGAGATGCGCTCGATGACGCCGCTGACGAAACGGTCGAGGATGAAGTCGCCGCAGACCAGCACCGTGGCGCCCGCGAACGCCCTTGCGATGCGGTGCAGGCTCTGCGGAGACGGCGGCTGGGCTTGGCTCATGGGCAAGGCGATATACCGCAAATCGGCGTTGCGCAACGGGGCGCCGCGTTCCCTGCGGCAGGCTCCGCGGCTGCCGCAACCTGTCCATTGCACGCCGCGGGCAAAGGACTATTGTCACGCAATGGGCGCGTCACCGCACCTGCTTTCCGGCACGGCACGTGCCGAAGCCGCATGCCGGCGGGGCGTCCGTGCCCGGCGCCGTCGTGCTTTCCAGAACCGTCGCAGTGCCTGCATCGCCTTCTAACGCGTCAGGTCCGGCCCATGCCGGCCCGCTTTACCGGAGGGGGAATTCCATGGCCAAGCTTCGCAATGACGTAAAGGAAGAGAAATTCGAGGGGGCCGGCGGCCTGTCGATCGCCTTCCGCTCGCTGCGCCCTGAAGATCCGCCGCGCGGCGTGGTCGTCATCGTTCCCGGCTTCAATTCGCACAGCGGCTACTATCTGTGGGTGGCCGCGCAACTGGCCGCCTCCGGCCTCGCCGTCTACGCGGTAGACCTGCGCGGGCGCGGCAGGTCCGACGGCGAGCGCTTCTACGTCGAAGGCATCGCAGACTATGTGGGCGACGTGGACGGTCTGGTGAAGATCGCCAAGGTGCGCGAGCCCGCCCTGCCCGTCTACCTGCTGGGACACAGCGCCGGAGGCGTCGTTTCCTGCCTCTACGCCCTCGACCACCAGGCGGAGCTGGCCGGGCTGATCTGCGAAAGCTTCGCCTTCCAGGTGCCGGCGCCGGATTTCGCCATCGCCGCGCTGAAGGGCCTCAGCCATATCGCCCCGCACGCCCATGTGCTGCGCCTCAAGAACGCGGATTTTTCCCGCGATCCCGAGGTCGTGAAGATGATGGACGAGGACCCGCTGATCGCCCACGAAACCCAGCCGACCAGGACGGTGGCCGAGTTGGCGCGCGCCGACGACCGGCTGAAGGAGAAGTTTCCAAACATCCCCCTGCCGCTGCTCATCCTGCACGGCACCGCCGACAAGGCGACCAGGCCGAGCGGTAGCCGGCTCTTCCTCGAAAATGCGGGTTCCTCCGACAAGATGCTGAAGCTCTATGAAGGCCACTACCACGACCTGCTCAACGACATCGGCAAGGAGGAGGTGATGGCCGACATCAAGGGCTGGATCGAGACGCATCTGCCCAGCGCCTGGCGCAGCGGCGTGGAAAGCCTCGCCTGACGGCAGCCGGCGGCACGGCGGTTCCTCGACAGCCTCCGCCGCCTCCCCTATAAGGGCCGCGATCCGCAGCAAGATTTGAGGCCCCGATGATCGTCGTTACCGGCGGCGCCGGCATGATCGGCTCCAACATCGTCGCCGCCCTCAACGCCGAGGGCCGCGACGACATCGTCGTGGTCGACGACCTGACCGACGGCCGCAAGATCTTCAACCTCTCCGACCTGGCGGTCGCCGACTATCTCGACAAGGACGAGTTCCTGCCCGCGCTGGAGGCCGGGACGCTGGGCGAGGTCGAGGCGGTGTTCCATCAGGGCGCCTGCTCCACCACCACCGAGTGGAACGGCAGGTTCATGATGGAGGTGAACTTTTCCTATTCCAAGCGGCTGCTGGCGGCCTGCCTTTCGGCGCGCATCCCCTTCCTCTACGCCTCCTCCGCTTCCGTCTATGGCGGCGGCTCGGAGTTCCGCGAGGAGCCGGAATGCGAGCGCCCGCTCAACGTCTACGCCTGGTCGAAGAAGCTGTTCGACGACTATGTGCGCCGCAACGTGTTCGGCACCGAGCATTCGCAGGTGGCGGGCCTGCGCTATTTCAACGTCTACGGCCCACGCGAGCAGCACAAGGGCACCATGGCCTCCGTCGCCTTCCACCTGTTCAACCAGGTCGGCCGCGGCGAGAATCCGAAGCTGTTCGGCGCCTATGGCGGCTTCGGGCCGGGCGAGCAGAGCCGCGACTTCGTCCATGTCGGCGACGTGGCC
>DAOKZN010000290.1:0-3674 GCA_035325625.1 Mesorhizobium sp.
CGGACAAGGTCTACGCCATGGCCAAGTCCTTCGGCATCTACTGGAAGAAGGTGCCCACCGACGACGGCGACTACACCATGGACCACACCGCCTCCGTGCTGCTTCTCAACGGCAAGGGCGAGTTCGCCGGCACCATCGCCTATGGCGAGAACGCCGACGCGGCGATGGCCAAGCTGAAGCGCCTGGCCGGGAAGGGTTGAGCGGATGGGCCAGACCCGCCTTCATGTCGCGGCCTCCAAGGCCGAGGCGGACCGCATCTTCGCCGCCCTCGAAGCCGCCTTCGAGGAGGACGGCCTGCCGCTCGCCGTGCAGGAGATCGACGAGGGCCGCGACGTCCACGAGGTCTCCCTCTACGCCGATGGCGACACGGCGGCCGTCGAGGAGCGCATCCGCGCCGTTCTGGCCGATCTCGGCCTGCCGCGCGAGATCGGCCGCGAGGTGCTGCCCGACATAGACTGGGTGGCCAAATCGCTGGAAGGGCTGAAGCCGGTGCGGGCCGGGCGCCTCTTCGTCCACGGCGCGCATGACCGCGACAAGCGGCAGGACGGCGACATCGCCATCGAGATCGAGGCGGGGCTGGCCTTCGGCACCGGCCATCACGGCACCACCGCCGGCTGCCTGGAAATGCTGGAGCAGGTGGTGGAGGCGGAACGGCCGGGCAACGCGCTCGACCTCGGCACCGGCAGCGCCGTGCTGGCCATCGCGCTGGCCAGGCTGGCGGGAATCCCGGTGCTGGCCACCGACATCGACCCGGTCGCCACCGAGGTGGCCGCGGGCAACACGCGGCTGAACGGCGCCGCCGACCTGGTGGAATGCGTCACCGCCACCGGCTTCGACCACCCGGCCTTCGCCTCGCGCGGTCCCTTCGACCTCGTCGTCGCCAATATCCTCGCCGGCCCGCTGATCGAGCTGGCGCTCGAAATGGCGCGGCATCTGAAGCCGGGCGGCTCGCTGGTGCTGTCGGGCATCCTCGACCGGCAGGAGGCGGCCGTGCTGGCGGCCTATGCCGCGGCGGGCTTCCGCCACATCCGCACGCTGAACCGCGAGGGCTGGGTCACCATCCACCTCAAGCCATAGGCGCCGGCGCGCCCCCCGCATCGCGCAATTGTCAGCCGCGCGCGCGCCGGATACGGTCGCCTCGAAACCATCCGAAAGGCTGCCCCCATGTTCCAGACCTTCGATCCGGCCGGCGACCCGTCCGTCGGCAAGCCGCGCGTCGCGAAGCTGCGCCAATGGCTGTCCGAGAACGGGCTGGACGGCTTCGTCGTGCCGCGCGCCGACGAGCACCAGGGCGAATATGTGCCGGCCCGCGCGGCGCGGCTGAAATGGCTGACCGGCTTTTCCGGTTCCGCCGGCGTGGCCATCGTGCTGAAGGACCGCGCCTTCATCTTCGTCGACGGGCGCTATCAGCTTCAGGTGCGCAGCGAGGTGGACCTGTCCGTCTTCACGGTGGAGAGCCTGGTCGACAACCCGCCGCCGGCATGGCTGAAGGACAATCTCGGCAAGGGCGCGCGGCTGGGCTTCGACCCGTGGCTGCACACCATCCGCGAGGTCAGGGACCTGCGGGCCGCGGCCGAAAAGTCGGGCGCTGAACTCGTTGCCGTGGACCGCAACCCGGTGGACGCCATCTGGAGCGACCGGCCCGAGCCGCCGCTGGCGCCGGTGGAGATCCACCCCCTCGCCTTCGCGGGCGAACTCGCCAGGGACAAGCTGGCCCGGCTTTCCGGCGCGATCGCGGCGGAAGGCGCCAGCCACGCGGTGCTGACCGATCCTTCGTCCATCGCCTGGGCGCTGAACATCCGCGGCGGCGACGTGCCGCACACGCCGCTGGCGCTCGGCTTCGCCATCCTCGCCGCGGACGGCGACCACCAGCTCTTCATGAACAGCCGCAAATTCTCGCGCGAGGTGAAGGCCTATCTCACGCAGCTCATCGGGCTCAACGAGCCGGACGCCTTCGAGGCCGCGCTTGCGGCGCTCGCCAAGGGAGGCGCAAGGATCGCGCTCGATCCCGTGCTGGCCGCCGACAGGCTGCGTATGCTGGTGGAGGACAATGGCGGCACCGTGGTGCCGGCCCCGGACCCGGCCCGCATCCCGCGCGCCACCAAGAACCAGGCCGAGATCGCCGGCAGCCGCGCCGCGCATCGCCGCGACGGCGCGGCCGTGGTGAAGCTGCTCGCCTGGCTGGATCGCCAGAAGCCCGGCAAGCTCGACGAGATCGCCGTGGTGACGAAGCTGGAGGAATGCCGCCGCCGCACCGGCGAGGAAACTCAGATGCCGCTGCGCGACGTGTCCTTCGACACCATTTCCGGCGCCGGCCCCAATGGCGCCATCATGCACTACCGCGTCTCGCGCGCCACCAGCCGCAAGCTCGGCGACGGCGAACTGTTCCTGCTGGATTCCGGCGCGCAATATCAGGACGGCACCACCGACATCACCCGCACCGTGCCGATCGGCCGGCCGACGCAGGAAATGCGCGAGCGCTACACGCTGGTGCTCAAGGGCCTGATCGGCATTTCCACGCTGCGCTTCCCGGCCGGCACCCGCGGCTCCGAGATCGACGCCATCGCCCGCATGGCGCTGTGGCGGCACGGGCTCGACTTCGCCCATGGCACCGGCCACGGCGTCGGCTCCTATCTGGCCGTCCACGAAGGGCCGCAGCGCATCGCCCGCACCGGCACGGAAAAGCTGCTCGAAGGCATGATGGTCTCCAACGAGCCCGGCTACTACAAGGAAGGCCACTACGGCATCCGGCTGGAGAACCTCATCCTCGTCACGCCCGCCGACCCGGTGGAGGGCGGCGACATCGCCATGCACGGCTTCGAGACGCTGACGCTGGCGCCCTTCGACGCCCGCCTCATCGAGACGGATCTGCTCACCCGCGACGAACTGCGCTGGCTGGACGCCTACCACGCCCGCGTGCTGGCCGAGATCGGCCCGATGCTGGGCGGCGAGGCGCTGGCCTGGCTGGAAAAGGCGTGCGCGCCGCTGCCGCACCCATCCAAGGGCTGAAGTCGACCGCGCCGGCTGGCTTAGCCCATGAACTGCCGGGCGGCGATCAGCACCGCCGCGCCCGCCAGGAACATGGTCAGCAGCCCGCCGCGCAGCGACACCAGCCCGGCGACGACCAGCGCCGCCCATTCGGCCGGGCCGGCACTCAGCACGGCCGGCGCCACCAGCGTGGTCAGCACCGCCGCCGGCACCGCGTTCAGCCCGGCCTCGACGCGCGGGTGGATGCGCTCGAAGCGCGAGATGACCAGATGCCCGCCGACGCGGGTGAGGTAGGTGGCGATCGCGGCGGCGACCGTGATCCAGAACGTCGTGCTCATTTCGCGCTCATGGCAGCTTCTCGATCTCCGTCTCGGCCGCTTGCACGGCCACGCCGCTGCGGTGCGGCGGCAGGATGACGGCCAGCGCCCCCCCCGCCAGCGCGCCGAGCGAGACGTGCCAGGGCGAGCCGACGAACTTGTAGGCCAGGATCGACGCCGCCGCGCTGACCGCCACGATCGGCAGCCAAAGCGGCCGCTTGCGAAAGTCCATCACCAGGCCCAGGAAATAGATCGGCAGCAGGAAGTCGATGCCGAGCGCGCTGGTGTTCGGAATGAGCTTGCCGAAGAACGCCCCCACGGCGGTGAGGATCGTCCACGAGACATAGACGGCCAGCGCCGCGCCCATAT
>DAOKZN010000291.1:0-3667 GCA_035325625.1 Mesorhizobium sp.
GCGCCAGCGCGCCACGCTGATGGCCGAACTGATCCGCGGCTCCGGCGACGCCAAGCCGGACGGCGGCTCGTGAGGGGCCGTCGTGGCGGGCCATGAGCTTCAAGGTCGCCATCATCGGCCGGCCTAACGTCGGCAAGTCGACGCTGTTCAACCGCTTGGCCGGCCGCAGGCTGGCGCTGGTCGACGACACGCCGGGCGTCACCCGCGACCGCCGCGTCCACCCCGCCAAGCTCTACGACCTCGCCTTCGAGGTCATCGACACGGCCGGCTTCGAGGACGCGCCGGCCGCCAGCCTCCCCGGCCGCATGCGCGCCCAGACCGAGATCGCCATCCGCGAGGCCGACCTGATCTTCTTCCTGGTCGACGCCAAGGCCGGCCTGATGCCGGACGACCGCACCTTTGCCGAGGTGGTGCGCCGCTCTGGCAAGCCGGTGGTGCTGGTGGCCAACAAGGCCGAGGCGCGGAGCGCGCAGGGCGGCTTCCTCGAAGCCTGGGAACTCGGCCTCGGCGAGCCGATCCCGGTTTCGGCCGAGCACGGCCAGGGCCTGCCCGACCTGCGCGACGCCGTCATCGCCGCGCTGGGCGAAAAGCGCGTCTTCGGCGAGGACGAGGAGGGCGCGGACGAGATCGCCGCCGACGAGGTATTGATCGGCGAGGACATCGCCGATCCGGACGCCGAGGAGGCGCCGGCCTATGACGAGACCAAGCCGCTGCGCATCGCCGTGGTGGGGCGGCCCAATGCCGGCAAGTCCACCCTCATCAACGCGCTGATCGGCGAGGAGCGGCTGCTGACCGGCCCGGAGGCCGGCATCACGCGCGATTCCATCTCCGTCGACTGGGACTGGCGCGGGCGCCGGATGAAGCTGTTCGACACCGCCGGCATGCGCCGCAAGGCGAAGGTGCAGGAAAAGCTGGAGAAGCTTTCCGTGGCCGACGGCCTGCGCGCCGTGCGCTTCGCCGAGGTGGTCATCGTCGTGCTGGACGCCACCATCCCCTTCGAGAAGCAGGACCTGCAGATCGCCGACCTCGTCGTCCGCGAGGGGCGCGCGCCGGTCATCGCCTTCAACAAATGGGACCTGATCGACGAGCCCCAGCAGCTTCTGGCCGAACTGCGCGAGAAGACCGAGCGGCTGTTGCCGCAGGTGCGCGGCATCCAGGCCGTTCCCGTCTCGGCCGAGACGGGGCGCGGCCTCGACAAGCTCATGGAAGCGGTGGTGCGCACGCACAGGGTGTGGAACAGCCGCGTCTCCACCGGCAAGCTCAACCGCTGGCTGGAAGGCATCCTGGCCCACCACCCGCCGCCGGCGGTGGCCGGCCGCCGCCTCAAGGTGCGCTACGTCACCCAGGCCAAGACGCGGCCGCCGGGCTTCGTCGTCTCCTGCTCGCGGCCCGACGCCATGCCGCAATCCTATGTGCGCTATCTGGTCAACAGCCTCCGCGACGCCTTCGACATGCCGGGCGTGCCGATCCGGGTCGCGCTGCGCACGTCGGAAAACCCCTTTGCCGGCCGGGCCAGGAAGAAGGGCTGAGCGCGGTCCGGCGGCTCGGCCGGCGCCGCCGGGGCTGAGAAGCCATGAGCGCCGCGGTGCGGGTATCTGTTAAAAAACCCTTAATGAAATCAATTACTAAATCCTTCCCGGATTAACAATCCGTCAAGGTTAACTCGCCATTGTGATCCCTCAAGTGGGGTCAGTAGCGTCCTGGAGAGTTTCCGTGCATCGACGTCGTCCGAAGCGGCCGCGCGCCGCCGTCGCCCGAGAAAAGCGTTCCCTGCTCGCGCCCCTGCTTCTCGGCCTTGGCATCTGGGTGGGCTTTCCCACCGTTGCCGCCTATCAGGACATGACCAGCCTCGTCTCCGGCCTCGAAGCGGCGAATGCGCGCTGGAACGCCTATGTCGAGAAATCGGCGGCCGGCTCCGTGCATGCCGCCGAGATGCCCTTTGCCGACGGCGATGCCGTCACCGGCTCGATCTCCGGGGCGGGCGTCGAACTGCCGGGCGTCGGCACGGTCGCCCTCATGGGCAAGGGCGGCGCCGCTGCCGGCACGCCCGACGAGGATCGCGTCACCCGCGCCCAGAAGAAGGGCCGCCTCGTCGACGTCGCGCCGGTGGCGCCGCCGAAGAATTTCATCGCCGGCTCGGTCTTCGAGCGCACCTCCTCGCTGCTGCGCCCGTCCATGGCCGGCGGCCCGAAGCTGGCCTTCGCCAAGCCCGAGATCAAGGGCAAGGAAGTGCAGATCGCCACCTCCTTCCATCTGCGCGGCGCCGGCAAGCCCGAGCCCGGCGTGCCGGCCATGCTGGCGGCGCTGGTCACCAGCGACAAGGCCGACGTGCTGGCCACGGCCTACGCGCCGGCCGAACCCGACTACGCCAGAACCTCGCCCTTCGAGGCGCTGCTGAAGGATGCCGCGCCCGACGACGGCCGCTTCATCCCGCCGCTCGCCAAGGGCGACCATAGCTGGCTGCAAAACCCGCTGCCGGAAAGCGCCTTCTCCAGGAAGGAGCAGACCTGCCTGGCCGAGGCCGTCTATTTCGAGGCGCGCTCCGAATCGCTGCGCGGTCAGGCGGCGGTCGCCCAGGTCGTGCTCAACCGCGTGCGCAACCCGGCCTACCCGGATTCGATCTGCGGCGTCGTCTACCAGAACCGCAACTGGCTCAACGCCTGCCAGTTCTCGTTCGCCTGCGACGGCCGCAAGCACCGCGTCACCGAGCCCCGGCACTACAAGACCGCCCAGGACGTGGCCATGGCCGTCACCGCCGGCAAGATCTTCCTGCCCGAGGTCGGCTCCTCCACGCACTATTATGCCGCCTATGTGCGGCCCGGCTGGGCGCGCTACATGCACAGGATGACCCGCATCGGCCTGCATATCTTCTACCGCACCCATGGCGGCGGCTGGAGCTGACGGCATGCGCCGACGCCTTGCCCGGCCGCCGCAACGCGCTCCGGCGGCCGGGATTCGCGCGCATCGCGGCGCATGGCGCGGCGGGCACGATGTCGCACCAGGCTAATATATTGATTTAGCAAGACAAAATACTTTCCGGCAAAGATCCGCCCTCGGCTTGACGCGAAGGGGGGCTCTAACTATGTTGCCCGCGACTTGAAGCGGGCGGACGATGGCGTTCGGCCGGGCAGGGAGGTTGCGATGGCCGCGGACGAAGGGCCAGCCGGAACCGGAAGCGCCGGCCGCAGCGGCCGCGGTGCCCGCGACGAGGATCTTGAGCGCCGCCGGCGCGAGCTTGAGGCATCGCTTGCGTCAAGATTGCCGGACCGGCCCGAGGGGGAAGAGGCAGCGAAAGCCGGGCGGGCCGTGGGGTACGGCCGGGCGTTCGTCCTGTCCAGCGAGTTCGTTGGCGGCGTCGCCGTCGGTGCGGGCATCGGCTGGGCGGTGGATCGCTTTGCGGGAACGTCGCCCTGGGGGCTGATCGTCTTCCTGTTGCTGGGCTTTGCCGCCGGGGTTTTGAACGTCCTGCGTTCGGCAGGGCTGATCGCCGAGTTCGGTAAGGCCGGCAAGCCGGGCGCCGACCCGGAAAAGTGAATGAGGGCGCCGCGCTGCGGGGCCGAGTGGAGAGGGCCTGCGGCCCGCAACGATGTCGATGAAGGCCGGCGGCCTTCGAGGGGATTGAAAAGTGGCAGCTGACAAGGTCGATCCGATCCACCAGTTCCATATC
>DAOKZN010000292.1:0-3647 GCA_035325625.1 Mesorhizobium sp.
CCTGCGCCTCGCGGCCGATCACCTCGCGCCCGTCATTGAGCACGCTGGCCACGCCATGCCCCGAAAGCCCGTCCAGATATTCGCGCGCCGCGCGCTGGCTCTCGATGGCGAACAGCGAGGTGAAGGGCTTGCCTGCCACCTCGTCGCTGTCGAAGGAGAACAGCGCCTCCGCCGGCCGGCTGATGGAGCGGATGGTGCCGTCGGGGGCGATCAGCACCACGCCATCGGTGGCCGTGTCGATTATGGTGCGCATCTCGGCGATGCGTGCCTTGAGCTCGGCGATGTCCGGCTGCGCGGGTGCGGGGGCGGCGGGCTCTTGCGCCGGCGCGGCCTCCGCGTCGGTGCGCCGGATCAGCAGCATCAGCGCCTTGCCGTCCCGCCACGGCACCGAGCGCAGGATCGCCTCGACCGGAAATTCCTGCCCGTCCGCGCTGCGCAGCCGAAGCGGCCGGCCGGCGCCGCTGGTGTCCTCGTCGGAATAGGCGGCGCTGAACAGCGCGCCGATGCCTCCGGCGTCCTCCAGCGCGGCAAGGCCGGCATAGCCCGTCAGCGCCAGGAACTCCTCATTGGCATAGTGCAGCGCATCTCCCGAATGGATGAGCAGCGGCACCGGCAGCTTGGCCAGGATCGAGGTGTCCGGTTCCCTGGCCGCGCCGGGCGCGAAGGCGGCCGGAATGATGTCTTCGGCGTCCGGCTGGCCGGCGGCGGCAGGAGCCGGCTCCGCGCTTTCGGCCGGCGGGGGCGCTTCCTTCGCCGCCGGCAGGGTCTCGTCGTCGCGGGCGTCGGCGAAGTCGGCCGCCGCCATGTCGTCGTCTTGCGCGCCCGACACCGGCTGCGGGGCTTTCTCCTCGTGCCCGGCAAGGTCGAGCAGCGAGCCGGCGCGGGGCTTTTCTTCGGGCAGCTGCGGCGTGTCGGCCGCGTTGTCCGCCCTCGGCTTGTCGCCCTCGGCCGCCTCGGCTCCGACGACGCCTTCCTTCTTCAGCCGCTCGCCGATTTCGCGGAATGCGCTGCGCTCCACCACCGACAGGCTTTTTTCAGGGGCGGCGGGCTGCGGCCGGTGCTCGGCCAGCCGGATCACCTTGTCGGAAAAGCGCCGATCCGGCTTGGGCGCGATCGTCAGCGCCGGCACCTCGCCCCGGAACGGGTCTGCGGGCGCCTGCGGGCTGTCTGTGTCTTCCTCCTCCGCAACGGATTCGGTCTGCGGGCCGCCATCGGTCGAGGCGGTCTCGGCCGGTGTCTCCTGGGCTGCGGCATCGCCGCCCTGCACCAGCACCAGGCCGATGCCCTCGGGGTCGCCCACGGCGTCGGCCATGCGCACCACGCCGAAGCCGCGAAACCCTTCGAAAACCCGGTTGCGGTCATAGACGGGCAGCGCCGCCAGATCGACCGGAACGCGCATGCCGGTTCCCGCCACGGGCCACAGCACCGTGCGGCCCGACCAGGTGTCGCGCCGTTCCAGCAGGCCGCCGATCTCGCCGGACGGGTCAAAGCCGAAGGCGGCCGCCACGTCGCGGAAGCGCCGCCCGACGACGTCGGCGGCCGGTTCGCCGACCGCGGCGGCGAATTCCGCCGAGATGGCGCTGAAGGAGCCGTCGGCATCGGTGCGCCACACGAAGCGCACCGGCGGCGCCATGCGCTCGCTCGCCGGCATCTCGTTGCGCTGCGGCGGCGTTGCGCCGTCCTCGTCCGAAGTGCCCTTCGGGGCCGGGCCGTGCTCGCCGGTGAAATACCAATGGTCGTGCTGTTGCGGCGGCTCGGCTCCGGCCGCTGCTTCCGGTTCCGGCTTGCCGGCCTGCCGCGTTGCGGCGGTCGTTTCCGGCTCCTCCGGCGCGTCGGCTTCCGCGACGCCTTCGTCGATCACCACCAGCAGATGCCGCGCCGGATCGTCCGTCAGCCTGGCGAGGCCGGCGGGAAGGGGGCCGGCCGCTGTGGCAACCATGCGCCTGACGATCCGGTCGGCCTGACCGTTCACATCGGCCACCAGCCCGGCCAGCGTGTCGGGCGCGATGCCGAGCCCGCCGAAGCCTTGCGAGGCGGCCTCGACCTGCCCTCGGGCGTCGAGGAAAGCCAGGAACTGGCCGTCCTCGGTGAAGCCGCCGATCGCGCGTTCGGCGATCTCGGAGCCGCTGCGTGAGGAGGCATGCGCCATGGGCACGCTGAGCAGTATCGCCTTCTCGCCGTCCGGCATGGTTATGGCGCTGGCCAGGAAGCTGACGGCCCGGCTGGTGGTGCCGGTCGCCAGCCTCAGCGTCACCGCATGGTCGCGGCCTATGTCGGGAAAGCCGCTCGCCGCCTCGATCTGCCGCCGCGCGACGGGGGGCAGGGTGTCGGAGGCGCCGATGATGGCGTCGATGTCGGGATAGCCGAACAGGGCCGCACCCGGCCCGTTGGCCCAGATGACCTGCTTGAGGTCGGCCGACAGGATCGCGATTGCGTCGCCCGCGGCAAAGCGCGAGCGCACCTCGTCGAGCACGGCGACGTCGAGAAACGAGTAGCTGGCAGACGGCATGCGCGCGGGCGGACCTCGCAGGTGACGATTAATTCTTTATTAATAAAACCGGCCGCCGCGAAGGTCCACAAGCCACCGCGCGAGCCCGGCTGAATCTGGACGCTTGGTTAACGTCCGGCCGCCCGCGAATGCCGCACATGCTGCGGTGCAACAAAAATATTGCAATGCACAAGAAACCGCGCTATATGATGGCCATTCCTGAACGGCAAAGTTGCCGCGAGCCATATTCCAATCTGGAAGGATTGCAAATGTCCAAGACCAAGACCACCGCCGAGACCATCGAGACCGTTGAATTCCCGACCTTCGATGCGTCGAAGGCGACCGACCAGCTCCGCACCTTCGCCGAGAAGGGCGTCGAGCAGTCGAAGGAAGCCTACGCCAAGCTCAAGACCAACGCCGAAGAGACCCAGAAGGCTTTCGAGGCCAGCTACAAGAGCGCCCGTGCCGCCTCCGACGAACTCTCGCTGAAGACCATTGCCGCCCTGCGCGCCAATGCCGAGGCCAATTTCGCGCATCTGGAGGCCCTCGTCGCCGCCCGTTCGCTGTCGGAGTTCATCGAGCTGCAGACCTCCTTCCTGCGCAAGCGCGTCGAGCTCGGCGTGGCCCAGGCCAAGGATTTCCAGGCTGTCGCCACCAAGGCCGCCGAAGAGGTCACCCGCCCGCTGAAGAGCGCCGTGGAGAAGACCTTCCAGGAACTGAAGGCGGCCTGACGCGTTCCGGCCCCATGCCGTGGGCGGGGAAGGAGAGGCAAGACGCCGCATCCCTTCCGCCGGACATGTACGGTATGTGGACCGCCATCAGATGCCCGGCAACGGAACCTCCTCCCTCCGTTGCCGGGAGACCAGCCGGCACCTCCTCCCGCCGGCTCGGAACTGGAAAGGCCGGCACCTCCTCCCGCCGGCCTTTCCTTTTTCCGCTTTGCCTCCATCACGTGGGCAGAAGGCGTGGGCAGCGGGCGCGGAACGGACTTTGCCTTGCCAAAAGCCTTGAATTAAGTTCCGATTGCCCGTAAGGACGCTTCGCCGAATGAAGGAGCGTGGCTGACAAGGGTGAGCTTCTCGTTTCGATCATGATCAGGCACCTGTGCCGTTGTAGCTCAGATGGTTAGAGCGCCGGATTGTGGATCCGGAGGTCCTCG
>DAOKZN010000293.1:0-3641 GCA_035325625.1 Mesorhizobium sp.
GCAACGTGGTGCTGAAGCTGCCGCTGCCGCCCGGCTGCCTGCCGACGCTGTGGAACGCCGACAAGCGCTTCGCCCAAGCATATCTCGACGAGTTCCCCGGCTACTACAAGACCGCCGACGCCGGCATATTGGACGAGGACGGCTACCTCTTCGTCATGGCCCGCACCGACGACATCATCAACGTGGCCGGCCACCGCCTCTCCACCGGCGCCATGGAGGAGGTGCTGGCCGAGCACCCGGACGTGGCCGAATGCGCGGTGATCGGCGTCGCGGACTCCATGAAGGGCCAGGTGCCGCTGGGCTTCGTGGTGCTGAACAGCGGCGTCTCGCGCCAGGGCGACACGATCGAGCAGGAAGCGGTGGGGCTGGTGCGCGACAGGATCGGCCCGGTCGCCGCCTTCAAGACGGTGGTGACGATCAAGCGCCTGCCCAAGACGCGCTCGGGCAAGATCCTGCGCGGCACCATGCAGAAGATCGCCGACAAGGAGGAATGGAAGATGCCGGCGACCATCGACGACCCGGCCATACTGGACGAGATCACCGAAGCGCTGAAGGCGCGCGGCATCGGCGTCTGACCTGACCGCTCCCGATCCTTCCTGACGCCGCGCTGTCAGGAAGGGTATGCGATGATGCCTCCTGTCAGATCGAGAGGAGGCCGCCATGAACCGCTTTGCCTTATTTGCCCTGCTGAAGACCTATGCCGGCAAGGTACGCACCATCCGCAACGAGATCCGCGCCGAGCGCCTCATGAACTCCCTGCCGCCCCACGTGCGGTCCGACATCGGCTGGCCGGACCGCTATGTCGAGCGGGAAAGCTGCGACCGCTGATGCGCTTTCGCCTCGAAAGCGGCATGTTCTCCTGACAACATGCTGTCAGGAGCCATATGCGATATGGCAGGCTCCAGGGCGGCTGGGAGCGCAGGCCGAAGAGGAATCGGACCGGGAGAAGCGAATGCGACGCGCCGACAGGCTTTTCCAGATCGTGCAGCACCTGCGCGGCGGCCGGCTGGTCACCGCGCAGAAGCTCGGCGCATGGCTGGAAGTTTCCGAACGCACCATCTATCGCGACATCGCCGACCTGCAATCGACCGGCGTGCCGATCGATGGGGAGGCGGGCGTCGGCTACATGATGAGGGAAGGTTTCGATCTTCCGCCGCTCATGTTCACGCGTGACGAGATCGTGGCGCTGGTGGCCGGCGCGCGCATGGTGCGCGCCTTCGGCGGTGCGGCGATGGCGCGGGCGGCCGATGAGGCGCTGGTCAAGATCGGCGCCGTGCTGCCCGACACCGAGAAGGACCGCATCGCCCGCACCGAGATCCACACGCCGATGTGGGTGGTGAGCGACGCCGCGCGCGAGGCCATCGACAGCATCGAGCGCGCGGTGGAGAAGCGCCAGGTGCTGACCATCGACTATTGCGACGAGGCCGGGCGCTCCACCAGCCGCGACATCCGACCGCTCGGCCTGTGGTTCTGGGGCAAGGTGTGGACGCTGATCGCCTGGTGCGAGATGCGGGGAGACTTCCGCGCCTTCCGTATCGACCGCATTTCCTCTCTCGCCGTCCCGGGCCGCACCTTCCGCCCGGAGCGGGGCAAGCAGCTTGCCGACTTCTACCGCGCGGTGGAGCGCAGCGAGGCCTATATGGGGTCCACGGCGCGCGGCGCCTGAAGCGGCCGGAAAGGACGCGAAGGGCGAAGCGGGCTCTCGCACCAGCCACACCAGACCGGCTACACCGGAACATAGCGGCGGAGCGGCTGGATCGATGGCCGCAGACGACGCTCCCGCGCCACCCTCGGGAAGACGGGCGCAGCGAAGGCTTGCCCTTTGGCTTCCGAACATGCCAACTTCGTCGCACGGGTGCCTGGCGCGGCCTTCCTATGTGGCGCCAGGGGAACTCGTGGCGAGGTGGGCGCGACGTGCATCTTCACGGACTCGTATTCAGGAACTCGGCTTCGGCCCGAGACGACCAAGAAGAGCGCGATTGCTGGCGGCGGGAGACATCGAGACAGGGATTGATGATAAGAAAACTGTTCAGGCTTGCCTTCCCGCGACGCGTAAGGCTTCCGTCCGGCGTGCATTTCCACCATCACTCGGGGACGGGGCGCGTCCCGAATCTTGGCGATTTCTTGTGTACGCCAAAACACTATTTCGTTTTCGAAAGCGACCGGCCCGCTCTCATATTTGGTGGGGGAGCATTCAACGGGCTGGGAACGCAAACCGCATCGACATTCAAGGCTTCCGTCCGAGTTTGCTGGGCGGTTGGACAGAGCCTGCGCTTCGACCAGCACCATGCTCCGTTGGATCGTTCTTCCGTCAACCAGGTTTATGCGATCGCAACGACCCGGGGATCCATCCATTGCGGATGGGAAAATCGGCCTCCTGCCATGCGTGAGTGTGCTCCATCCGATTGTTGACATGCCCGTAGGCGACCGGCGCGGCATGATCCTGAACTTCAATCCGGATGTGTCCGGCGACGTTCTCGATCAGGTCTTGGCCAAATACCGGGACGATGGCTTTCTCGTTTCCACCAACGCAACTCCCGCAGATGAGTTTTTCGCCAACTTCCGCCAGATCGCGGAACTCACGACGAACTCGTATCACGCCGCATATTGGGGTCTGCTTTCCGGACGCAGGGTTCGCCTCGTCGGTTACTCGTCGAAATTCGTCGACCTGCTCGCCCTTTTCGGTATCGCCGGAGAAGATGTTGAACCTTACGCGCGCGGCAGCGGCGAAGCGCTCAAGCAGGCTGTCCTGGCAGTTGCGGCGAAGGAACCGATCTCCCTGGCCTCCGCCGAAGACTGCAAGGACAGGTTCCGGTCCATGAATCTCGAGTTCGCCCGGTCTCTGGAAGCGGTCGGCATCCGAGCCAGGGCGGTTGAGAACAGGGCCGTCGAAACTGCTGCGTGACTATTTTCGGCAGCGTCTTGCGTGACCGTCGCCGAGGGTTCGCCGGAGCCTGACAACATGTCTCCCGAAAGCGGGAACCGGTTTCGGGAGACATGCGTAAAATCAGGAGCCTGAAGCGTACGGAGCTAATCTGAAAGATCGCGACGCGCTTCAGGGCCCGCTGCGCCCTTCCTTCCGGGCATGCGGGAGCAGGCCAAGCCCGCGTCCGTCGTTTCAAGGCGCATGGTTAAAGCGACCTTAACCTTCCCCCGAATAGGCTGAAGGCCGATTCCACCGGGCGCGTCCTTGCGTCCCGGCGCAGCAATGACGGACGGGGATTAAGGAATGCGTTCAGGGGCATCGGCACCGCTCGCGCTGGCCGGCACGGGGCACGGCATCCAGGCATTCGCACGCCGGCAGGTCGGCCGGCTGGTGGGGGCGGGGCTGCTCGCATCGGTCGCCTTCGCAGTCGCCAGCCTCGCCACATGGAACGTCGCCGACCCCAGCTTCTCGCATGCCACCGCCAATCCGGTAACCAACGCCATGGGCTATCCGGGCGCGGTCTTCTCGGACCTGGCCATGCAGTTCTTCGGCCTTTCCGCGGTCGCCGGCCTGGTGCCGGCGGTGATCTGGGCCCTGCTGCTGTTCACCGCGCGCGGCGTCGACAAGCTGCCGAAGCGCGGGCTGGCCTGGTTCGGCTTCGCGCTGTGCGCGGCGGCGATGGCCGGCTGCGTGGTGCCGCCGCCGACCTGGCCGC
>DAOKZN010000294.1:0-3626 GCA_035325625.1 Mesorhizobium sp.
TGACCGCCTATTCGCGCTCGCTCGACAAGGCGCTGTGGTTCCTGGAAGCCCACACGCAGGAAAAGGAATAGGCGGCTACACCGTCGACGGGCCCGCGCGCCGGGTTCGCATGCGAGCGTCGGCAAGGCGTGACCGTTCAGGCATGGATTCCCGGGTCGCGCCCCTCGCTCCGCTCGGGCTTGCCCGAGAATGACGATGTGAGAAATGCCCGCGCCTATCCCCAACGACGGTGATTGGCCGGACGGCCCAAACCTTCGTCATTCTCGGGCAAGCCCGAGCGGAGCGAGGGGCGCGACCCGGGAATCCATGCCTCGGCCCCGAAGACGCCAGAGCCGGGGAAAAGACGCGGGCGGGCGGCGCCTGAAGCGTGTCGCGATCTTCCGGATTCGCTCCGTACGCTTCAGGCTCCTGATTCTACGCATGTCTTTATCCCGAAACCGGTTCCCACTTTCGGGAGACATGCGTTAGGCCCTGCTTTCGGCAAGCTCGGAGGCCGCGCCGGCCCCGTGCAGCGCCAGCGCGCCCATCATCTCGGCGGCGGCAAGGGCGGCGATGACGGCGGGGCGCTTGTCCTTGATACGGTCGCCGCCGATCGGCGAGACGAGCCGCTCGAACTCGGCTTCCGTGCCGCCGGCCGTCTTCAGGAACCAGCTCCTGAAGGTGGCCTTCTTCGTCTTCGAGCCGATCATGCCGACATAGGCGGCGTCGCCGCGCCTGAGCGCCTCGGCGACGATGAGGAAATCCAGCGCATGGTCGTGGGTGAGGATGGCGAAGGCCGAGCCCGGAGGCGCGGTGCGCACCGCCTCCTCCGGCATCGGCGTCAACCGCGTCTCCACCCCTGCCGCGATGCCGTCCAGCTCGGCCGCGCGCGTCTCGACCACCACGGCATGGACGGGCAGCAGCGCCACCGCCGCCGACAGCGCCTTGCCGACATGGCCGCCGCCGAAGATGTAGAGATACGGCAGCCGCGCCTCGCCCGCTTCGGCCGCCGCGACCAGATCGGCGGCAAGGCCCGCGTCGACCGGCCGGATCAGCACCTCCACGCGGCCGCCGCAGCATTGGCCGATCTCCGGTCCCAGCGGCACGTCCAGCGTGGCGCAGACCTCATGCACGTCGATGCGCTCCGTCTCGCCACCCGCCTTGCGGAAAGGGGTGGACCCCAGCATCTGCCGGGCCTTGTCGATGGCCATGTATTCGAGCTGGCCGCCGCCGATGGTGCCATGGATGCCTTCGGCCGAAACCAGCATGAAGGCGCCCTTCTCGCGCGGCGTCGAGCCCCTTGTGCCCGCGACCTGCACCAGCGCCAGCGGCGCGGCCGAGCCGAGAAACACCTTCAGATCCTCAACAGTCGACGTCATCTCCGGCCTCCGCGGACCAGAACGGCGCGTTTCCCGTCACGCCCGCCTGGCGCAGCCATTTCACCAATATAGTCCCTGCCCGGCGGCGGCGCTATTTCACCTCCGCCTTCAGCCTTTCGATCGCCATCAGCACGCGCTCGGGCGTGGCGGGCGCGTCGAGGCGCGGGCAGAGCTTGTGATCCGCCACGCTCGCCACCGCGTCGGACAGCGCATGCAGCACGGAAAGGCCGAGCGGCAGCGGCGGCTCGCCCACCGCCTTGGAGCGGTGGATGGTGGGCTCGTAGGCCTGCGACCAGTCGGTCAGCGCCACGTTGAAGATCTTCGGGCGGTCGGAGGCGAGCGGGATCTTGTAGGTGGAGGGCGCATGCGTGCGCAGCCGGCCCTTGCCGTCCCACCACAACTCCTCCGTGGTCAGCCAGCCCATGCCCTGGACGAAGCCGCCCTCGACCTGGCCGATGTCGATGGCCTTGTTCAGCGAGCGGCCGGTGTCGTGCAATATGTCGGTGCGCTCCACCACATATTCGCCCGTTAGCATGTCGACCGACACTTCCGAGCAGGCCGCGCCATAGGCGTAGTAGTAGAAGGCGTGGCCACGGCCCTTGGCGCGGTCCCAATGGATCTTCGGCGTCTTGTAGAAACCGGCGGCCGAGAGCTGCACGCGCGCGATGTAGGCCTGCCGGATCAGCTCGTTGAAGGCGATCTCCTCGTTGCCGATCCGCACCCGGTTGGGCAGGAACACCACCTGGTCGCGCGAAATCTGGTGCGTCTCGGCGGCGAAGTCGATCAGCCGGTCCTTGATCTGGCGCGCGGCGTCCTGCGCGGCCATGCCGTTGAGGTCGGCGCCCGAGGACGCGGCCGTGGGCGCGGTGTTCGGAACCTTGGCGGTGGTCGTGGCGGTGATCTTGACCCGGTCGAGGTCGATCTGGAACTCCTCGGCCACCACCTGCGCCACCTTCAGGTGCAGGCCCTGCCCCATCTCGGTGCCGCCGTGGTTCATGTGCACGGAACCGTCCGTATAGACATGCACCAGCGCGCCGGCCTGGTTGGACTCGGTCTTGGTGAAGGAGATGCCGAACTTCACCGGGGTGAGCGCGATGCCGCGCTTGACGAAGCGGCTGTTGGCGTTGAACTCGGCGATGGCGCGGCGGCGGCCGGCATAGTCGGCGCCCTGCTCCAGCTCGGCCACGATGCGCTGGATGATGCAGTCCTCCACCTTCTGGTGGTAGGGGGTGACGTTGCGCTCGCCCGCGACGCCCATGGCGTCGTAGAAATTCAGCTTGCGGATCTCCAGCGGGTCCTTGCCGACGGCGAAGGCCACCTCGTCGATGACGCGCTCGGCGCCCACCATGCCCTGCGGCCCGCCGAAGCCGCGGAAGGCGGTGTTGGACACCGTGTTGGTGTAGAGCGGCGCCGATTTCGCGTGCACATGCGGGTAGAAATAGGCGTTGTCGCAATGGAACAGCGCCCGGTCGCCCACCGGGCCGGAAAGATCGGCCGAGAAGCCGGCGCGCAGCGCGAAGGTGTAGTCGACGGCGAGGATGCGGCCCTCCTCGTCGAAGCCTATGTCGTAGTCGATGGCGAAATCGTGCCGCTTGCCGGTGGCCGTCATGTCCTCGTCGCGGTCGAGCCGGACCTTGACCGCGCGCTTCAGCTTCTTGGCGGCGATGGCGGCGATGGCGGCGCACTGGTTGGCCTGCGTCTCCTTGCCGCCGAAGCCGCCGCCCATGCGGCGCACCTCCACCGTCACGGCGTGGCTCGGCACGCCGAGCGCGTGGGCCACCATGTGCTGCGTCTCGCTCGGCCCCTGCGTGGAGCAGTGGACTATGACCTCGTCGTCCTCGCCGGGCAGCGCCAGCGAGACCTGGCCTTCGAGGTAGAAATGGTCCTGCCCGCCCAGCCGCATGCGGCCCTTGACGCGGCGCGGCGCGGCGGCCAGCGCCGTCTCCGGGTCGCCGCGCTTCAGCACCAGCGGGGTGGTGACCTGCCGGTCCTTTTCCGGGTCGAGGTCCCAGATGTCGATGAGGGCCGGAAGCTCCTCATATTCGATCTTCGCCAGCCGCGCGGCGCGGCGCGCCTGATCGCGCGTCTCGGCGATGACGCAGAATATGGGCTGGCCGTGGAACTGGACATTGCCCTCGGCGAAGACCGGGTCGTCGTCCATGCCGCTCGGCGAGATGTCGTTGACGCCCGGCACGTCCTCATACGTCAAAACGGCGACGACGCCGGGCGCGGCGCGCACCGCCGAAAGGTCGACCGACTTCAGGATGC
>DAOKZN010000295.1:0-3619 GCA_035325625.1 Mesorhizobium sp.
GCTGATCGGCGTCACCTACCGGCTGAAGGGCGACGTCGCCAAGCCCGACCTGCACGTCAACCCGCTGTCGGCGATCGCCCCCGGCATCTTCCGCTCGATCTTCGAGTACAGGTGAGGCCAGCGCTCCGGCGGCGCTTA
Organism: Mesorhizobium sp.; assembly: GCA_035325625.1. Lineage (GTDB taxonomy): Bacteria > Pseudomonadota > Alphaproteobacteria > Rhizobiales > Rhizobiaceae > Mesorhizobium. The sequence goes on from DAOKZN010000295.1 coordinate 139, forward strand.
CGCCGGCCGTACCAGGATGTGTTTTTTCTTGCCGAGGGAAAGCTTTACCGCGCCTTCCGGACTCAAGTCCTCAAGCGTGACCACGCGCTTCTCGTCGCTGACCGGCTCGTCGTTGAGACGCACCGCGCCGCCCTGCACGTGCCGGCGCGCTTCGCCGTTGGATGCCGCGAGCCCCGCCTTCACGAACAGCGCCAGCAGGCCGATGCCGGCCTCCAACTCGGCCTTTGCCACCGCCACGCCCGGCAGCGTGTCGGCGGTGAGCCGCTCCTCGAAGGTGCGGCGCGCCGTCTCGGCCGCCTGTTCGGCTGCCGCCCTGCCGTGCAGCATCGCCGTCACCTCGGTCGCCAGCACCTTCTTGGCCTCGTTGATCTCGGCCCCACCCAGCGCTTCCAGCCGCGCGACCTCGTCGAGCGGCAGGGTGGTGTAGAGCTTCAGGAAGCGGCCGACATCGGCGTCCTCGGTGTTGCGCCAGTATTGCCAGAAATCATAGGGGCTCAGCATGTCCGGGTTCAGCCACACCGCGCCGGACAGCGACTTGCCCATCTTGGCGCCGGAGGCGGTGGTCAGCAGCGGCGTGGTCAGCGCGTAGAGCTGCGGCGTGCCCAGCCGGTGGCCGAGGTCGATGCCGTTGACGATGTTGCCCCACTGGTCGGAGCCGCCCATCTGCAGGCGCACGCCATAGCGCCTGTTCAGCTCGACGAAATCGTAAGCCTGCAGGATCATGTAGTTGAATTCGAGGAAGGAAAGCGACTGGTCGCGCTCCAGCCTCAGCTTCACCGAATCGAAGGAGAGCATGCGGTTGACCGAGAAATGGCGGCCCACGTCGCGCAGGAATTCCAGATAGTTGAGCGGCAGCAGCCATTCGGCGTTGTTGACCATCAGCGCATCGCGCGGGCCGTCGCCGAAGTTCAGATAGTTGGAGAACACCTTCCTGATGCCTTCGATGTTGGCCTGGATGGTCTCCGGCGTCATCAGCTTGCGCGCCTCGTCCTTGAAGGAGGGGTCGCCCACCATGCCGGTGCCGCCGCCCATCAGCGCCACGGGCCGGTGGCCGGTCTGCTGCAGCCAGTGGAGCATCATGATCTGGATCAGCCCGCCGGCATGCAGGCTGGGCGCGGTGGGGTCGAAGCCGATATAGGCCGTCACCGTCTCCTTCCGGAACAGTTCGTCGAGCCCGGCCTCGTCCGAAATCTGGTGGACGAAGCCGCGCTCGCTCATGATGCGCAGGAAATCGGATTTGAAGGCGGACATCTTTCTGTTCCCGAAGAGCGCCGGCACGACAGGCCGGCATGGCAAGTGCGATGGCGCGCGTTTAGCATCTGCGCACGCAGAATCACAAGGACGGCGGACCGGATGGGCATAACCTGCGCGATCGGGCTGATGAGCGGCACTTCTATGGACGGCATCGACCTGGCCATGCTGCGCACGGATGGCGACGCGCTGGTCGAGCGCGGCCCCGCCTTCTTCGTGCCCTACGAGGCGGAGTTCCGCCGCCGCATCGAGGCGGGGCTGGAGACGGCCAAGACGATCGGGCGGCGCGAGGAGCGGCCGGGAGAGCTTGCCGCGCTGGAGCGCGACCTGACCTTGCGTCATGCCGAGGCGGTGAAGGCGTTTCTCGAAGGCGCGGGCAAGGGCTGGGGCCGGCCCGAGGTCATCGGTTTCCACGGCCAGACGGTGCTGCACCGTCCCCATCTCGGCCTCACCGTGCAGCTCGGCGACGGGCCGCTGCTCGCCGCGTGCACCGGCCTGCCGGTGGTCTACGACATGCGCGCCAACGACATGGCCCATGGCGGGCAGGGCGCGCCGCTGGTGCCGGCCTACCACGCCGCACTGGCCCGCGGCCTGCCGCCACCCTATGCGCGGCGGTTTCCGGTCGTCTTCGTCAACATCGGCGGCATCTCCAACATCACCTTCGTGCCGGAGCGGGGGGAACCGGTCGCCTTCGACACCGGCCCCGGCAACGCGCTGATCGACCAATGGGTGATGCGCGAGGCCGGCATCCCCTTCGATGCCGGGGGGGCGATCGCCAGCGAAGGCGGCGTCGTGGCGGAGGTGGTGGCGGGCTACCTGCAAAACCCCTTTTTCGAAAGATCCGGACCCAAGTCGCTGGACCGCAACGATTTTACCCTTGCCGAAGCCGGGGGCATGGGCCTTGCCGACGGCGCCCGCACGCTGGCTGCCGTGTCGGCCGCCGCCATCCTGAAAGCGGTGGAGCACCTGCCGCAGCCGCCGAAGCTGTGGATCGTCTGCGGCGGCGGGCGCAAGAACCCGCATATCATGGCCGACCTCGGCGAAGGCGCGCAAAAGGCAGGAGCGGAGGCGGTGGCGGCCGAGCAGGCCGGGCTCGACGGCGACGCCACCGAGGCGGAGGCCTGGGCCTATCTGGCGGTGCGGGCGCTGGCCGGCCGGCCGCTGACCTTTCCCGCCACCACGGGCTGCCGTGTCGCGGTGAGCGGCGGCGTGGTCGCGCGGCCATGATGACCGTCGGAGTTCCTGCGCCTGCTTGCCTGATCGGTGCCGGTAGCGTATTGGAGGCGCCGCGTCTTCTGGGGGAACAGCTTCAAGTCCGGTTCGGATCGTCTGCGGACTTCCGATTACGGCCGCATTCCGGACCCGACACCATATGGCGAACGCATTGATCTCCATCGTCATCCCCTGCCGCAACGAGGCGGCGAACCTGCCGTTGCTCCTGGACGAGATCGCCGCGGCAATGCAGGGGCGCGACTTCGAGGTCATCGTCGTGAACGACGGCTCGACCGACGACACGGCCGCCGTGCTCGCCGCGCAGGCGGCGGCACGCCCGTTCCCGGTCCGCCACCTGCGGCACGAGAAATCCTGCGGGCAGAGCCTGGCCGTGCGCACCGGCGCATGGGCGGCGCGCGGCGGCATCGTCGCCACGATCGACGGCGACGGGCAGAACGACCCGCAATACATCCCCGTGCTGGTCGATGCGCTCGTCGAAGCCGGGCCGCAGGCGGGCGCCGCGCAGGGCCAGCGCCTGAAGCGCCGCGATTCGAAGGCCAAGCAGCTTGCCTCGCGCTTCGCCAACTGGCTGCGCAACGCCATCCTTCACGACGAGACGCGCGACACCGGCTGCGGGCTGAAGGCGGTGCGCACCGAGGTGCTGCGCCGTCTGCCCTTCTTCGACGGAACGCACCGCTTTGTGCCGGCGCTGGTCATCCAGGAGGGCCTCGCCGTCGTCCATTGCGACGTGCTCGACCGGCCGCGCCGCCACGGCAAGTCGAACTACGGCATATTCGACCGCGGCCTGCAGGGCGCGCTGGATCTCGCCGGCGTGTGGTGGCTGCGGCGCCGGCGCCGGCGCATGCCGAAGGTGGAGGAAATCAGCCATGGGTAGCGTGTTTCAGGGTCTGGCCGACTGGCTGCACCAGGTCTTCGTCCAGCAGTTCGACGGCTGGGTGCTGCTCGGCTTCGTGGCGCAGCTCTTCTTCACCATGCGCTTCGTGGTGCAATGGCTGGC
>DAOKZN010000296.1:0-3615 GCA_035325625.1 Mesorhizobium sp.
AGCCGGTTGTCGCGGTTGTCGTAGACATATTGCAGCGGCACCGAGGCGATCAGGTAGTCGTGCTTGCCGAACACGTCGGTGATCTTCGAATAGTCGAGCGCGAACGCGGCCGAGACGGTCTGGTGGCGCGTCAGTTCGTAGGACAGGCCGACTTCGCCCTTCACCGAGAAGCTGTCATAGGCGTCGGGATGCTCGTAGACGGCCTTGAGGTTGGAGAAGAACTTCGAGGCCGGCCCCAGCACCCCTGGCTTCTCGAACATGATGCCGGCATTGTAGTTCAGCGCGCTGATCGAGTTGGCGCCGATGCCGCTGACGGAGCCCTCTACGCGCAGCTTCTCGGCGCGGCCGAACAGGTTGCGGTGGCCCCAGTAGCCCTCGACGCCGAGCCCCTCGGTGTTGGAGACGGTGCCGCCGATGCCGAAATAGCGCGGCTTGCGCTCGGTGACATTGACGTCGATGGGAATATTGCCCTCGGCGTCGAGCCCTTCGGCCTCGCGCACGGTCACGCTGTTGAACACCTCAAGCCCCACCAGCCGCTCGCGCGCCTCGTCGATCTGCGCGGGCGAATAGGTTTCGCCCCGCTTCAGCCCGGCCATGTAGGCGGTGAAGTCGCGGTCCACGTCCTTCGTGCCTTCCACCACCGTGTCGCCATAGCCGGCGACCGGGCCGGCGGCCACGGTCAGCGTCACGTCCAGCGTCGAGGTGGCGTGGTCGGCCACGATCTCGCGGCCGGTCACCTTGGCGAGCGGCCGTCCCTCCTCCTTCAGGTGGCGCACGATGGCCGCTTCCGCCTTCAATATGTTGCCGGAACCGGCGTCGCCCCCCGCGATCAGCCCGTAGTCGGCCCCCAGCAGGCCGGCGGCGTCGCCTTCGAGCCGGATGTCGCCGAGGGTAAACTTGCGCCCCGGCTCCACCGTGACCGTGACCGGGATCGGCTGCTGCCCCTTGAACTCGGCGTCCGGCGGCAGGTCGTCCAGCGACCGGCCCTGGATGCGGATGTCGACGACGCCCTCGTAATAGGCGTCCTCGTAAAGGGCCGCGACCAGTTGCTCGCGCTCGCCCCGCGCCTTGGCCAGCAACCCGAGCGAGCCGGAAACCGGGCGCTCCTCGTCGGCCTTGAGCGTGGAGCTGTTCTCAAGCTTCTTCTTCAGTTCGGCATCCGCTTCCGGCGCCTCGATGGCGACGGAATAGCGCAGCGGATCGACGATGTCGGCGTCCTCCTGCTCGGACGAGCCCCACAGCTTGAAGCCGAATATCTCGAAGGCGGCGGCCTCGCCGATCCCGCCGAACGTGGTGCCGCCGAACGTGGTACCGCATGCCAGAAGCAGCGCAAGGATGCGCGAAAGCCCGCGCCGTGGCGCGCGCCCCCTGCCCGAACTCCTTGTACGCTCCACCGGCATCTACTTACCCTAGCTGGCAAAAGCTAAAATTGCAGTCAACTTCTGAAGCAGCCGTAAAGGAGCCGCGTTCCAATTGTCTGAATCATTATCGGCAGGAAATTCACACTCCTTTTCACGCCTGAAAGAAAGCGTGATAACAACGGTGGCGGAGAGCTCCCCGGGCAGCCGGTTGACAAGCGCGACCCAAGCCTGAACATGCCTGCGAGGGGCGGAGGCTTCCGCGCCGGCCGGCATTACGGGCCAGCATTACGGACCATCATTGCGGAGAGGTGTCATGGCATCGCGCACGGCTCGCTTCCTGTTCTTGTCCCTGCTGGTCCTGCTGGCCGCATCGCCCTGGGCGGGCTCCGCCGGCGCGGTCGAGACCCGCCGCATCGTCACCACCGAAAATGCCGATTATTTCGGCTTCGACCTGCGCTCGGAGCAGAACGTCACGCTGGACCAGTGCAAGGCCGATTGCCTCGGCGATCCCGCCTGCCGCGCCTTCACCTACAACACCAAGGCCAAATGGTGCTTCCTGAAGTCGGACTTCAACACGCTGAAGCCGTTCAGCGGCGCCGTCGCCGGCAAGGCCATGCCGGTGGAAGGCGAAAAGGACATCGGCGCGCCGCCGGAGCTGGGCTTCTTTCCGGCCTGGATGGCCGATCAGGCCCGGCAATACCGCACCCATCTCACCGGCCCCGGCTTCACCCGGCCGGCCGAGGGGCTTTCCGCGCTGACGCAGGAGGCAGGCCAGGCCGCCGCGGCCGGCGACCACCGCGCGGCCATGCAGAAATACGAGGCCGCGCTTTCGGCCATGCCGGACGACGGCGCACTGTGGCTGAGGCTCGCCCGGGAGACGCTCGCCACCCAGCCCGCCGACGGGCAGGAGACCTCGACCCTGCCGGCCAAAGCCACCTCCGCCGCCTTCAACGGCTACAATTTCACCCGCACGGCAAGCGCTCGTGCCGAGGCGCTGGCGCTGCTGGCCGCCGGCCTCGACCGCCGCGACCTCTACCGCGCCGCCCTGCAGGCCTACGAGGCGAGCCTCGCGCTGGTCTCCTCGCCGGCCGTGCGCGCCGACTACGAGGACCTGAAGGCGCGCAAGGGTTTCCGCATCGTCGACCATTCCGTCGACGCCGACACCAGCGCCCCGCGCATCTGCGCGCAATTCTCCGAAGAGCTCTTGAAGACCGGCGTGGACTATTCCCAGTTCGTGACCGTGGACGGCAAGGCGCCCAGAGGCGTCGAGGCCGGCGACAAGCAGATCTGCGTGGAAGGGCTGGAGCACGGCCGCCACTATGACGTGACCTTCCGCGCCGGCCTGCCGGCGGCGATCGGCGAGGTCATTTCCGCGCCCGTGGTGCTTTCCATCTACGTGCAGGACCGCGGCGCCTCCGCCCGCTTCACCGGCGACAGCTTCGTGCTGCCCTCCGGCGCACGCCGCGGCATCCCGGTCGTCACCGTCAACATGGACGCGGCCGAGATGAAGCTCTACCGCATCGGCGACCGCGCGCTGGCGCAGCTTCTGTCCGGCTACCAGTTCCTGCGCCAGCTCGACGGCTACGACATCTCCTCGATCTCCGAGCAGATGGGCGAGCCGGTGTGGCAGGGCCGCATGGAGATCGCCGGCGAGCTCAACAAGGAGGTGACCACCTCCTTCCCGGTGGACGAGGCCCTGCCCCAGCGCAAGCCCGGCGTCTACGTGCTGACCGCGCAGCCGCCGGACGACCGCAGCGACGAATGGAATTCGCGCGCCACGCAATGGTTCGTCGTCTCCGACATCGGGCTCTCCACCTATACCGGCCAGGACGGGCTCACCGTGTTCGCCCGCTCGCTCGGCTCGGCCAGGCCGATCCAGGGCGCGGAACTGACGCTGCTCGCCCGCAACAACGAGATCCTCGGCACCGCCGACACCGACGCCGAGGGCCGCGCCGTCTTCAACCCCGGCCTCACCCGCGGCGAAGGCGGCCTGGTGCCGGCCGTGCTTATGGCCAGGCAGGGCGACCAGGACTTCGTCTTCCTCGACATGACCAAGGCCGGCTTCGACCTGTCCGACCGCGGCGTCGCCGGTCGCGCCGCCCCCGGCGCGCTCGACGTCTATGCCTGGACCGAGCGTGGCATCTACCGCGCCGGCGAGACCGTGCATGTGGCGGCGCTGGCCCGCGACGGCGCGGCCAGGGCGGTGGAGAACCTGCCGCTCACCTTCGTCTTCACCCGTCCCGACGGCGTCGAG
>DAOKZN010000297.1:0-3613 GCA_035325625.1 Mesorhizobium sp.
GCTCCTGCCGCTGGATCGTGGAGACGCTGGCGCCGCGCTACGGCATCGAGGCGACGCTGGTGGACGGCAGGGACATCGCCAATTGGGAAAGCGCGGTGAGGCCGAACACCAGGCTGTTCTTCCTCGAAAGCCCCACGAACCCGACGCTCGAGGTGGTCGACATCGGCGCGGTCGCCGCGCTCGCCAACTCGATCGGCGCGCGGCTGGTGGTGGACAACGTCTTCGCCACGCCGTTGCAGCAGAAGCCGCTGGAACTCGGTGCGCATGTGGTGGTCTATTCCGCCACCAAGCACATAGATGGCCAGGGCCGCTGTCTCGGCGGCATCGTGCTTTCGGACAAGCAGTGGATCGACGAGAACCTGCACGACTATTTCCGCCACACCGGCCCCTCCATGTCGCCTTTCAACGCCTGGGTGCTGCTGAAGGCGCTGGAGACGCTGCCGCTTCGCGTGGCCCAGCAGACCGCGGCCGCCGGCCGCGTGGCGGATTTCCTCGCCTCCCATCCGAAAATAGCGCAGGTCATCTATCCGGGCCGCGCCGACCACCCGCAGGCCGATATCGTCAGGAAGCAGATGTCGGGCGGGTCGACGCTGATCTGCCTGGAGCTGAAGGGGGGCAAGCAGGCCGCCTTCGCTTTCCAGAACGCGCTGAACATCGTCAGGATCTCCAACAATCTGGGCGACGCCAAGAGCCTGATCACGCATCCGGCGACGACCACCCACAAGAACCTGACCGACGAGGCGCGCGCCGAACTCGGCATCGGGCCGGGCACGCTGCGGCTCTCGCTCGGGCTGGAGGATGCCGACGACCTGCTGGAGGATATCGAGCAGGCGCTGGCCAGCCCGGCGCCGTGAGGCGCTGAAACGGCCTATGCGATCAGGTCCTGCCCGAATGCGGGCAGGTGCCGCAGCTGCACCGCTGCCGTGGGCTGGGCCAGGCAGTCGGCGTCGGTCTCCAGTTGCAGCTCGTCGCCGCCGCGCGCCACCGTGCGGGCCAGGATTTCGTATACCGCCGCCGTGGTCGAGCGCAGCGCCTCGGCCGGCGGCCGGCCGTCCAGAGTGCGCGCCAGATAAAGCGCGGCGGTAAGGTCGCCGAGCCCGTTCGGCGGCCGGGCGATGGTGCGGTGTTCGGCCAGCAGCGCCTGCCCGCCCTGCACCAGCAGGTTGGCGATGCCGCCGTCCAGCGTCGGCGGCGCGGAGGTGACGAGCATGGCTGGCGGCGGCGCTGCCTGCGCGGCGGCGACGGTCGTCTCCATGTCCGGCAGGTCCTTCCCAGCCATCCATGCCAGCTCGTAGCGGTTGGGCGTGGCGATGTCGGCGAGCGGCATCAGCCGGTCGCGGATAGCCGCGGCCGTCGCCTCGGGCACGTAGAGCCCGCCGGAATCGCCCATGACCGGATCGCAGACATAAAGGGCGCCGGGGTTCCGCGCTCGCACCGCGCCGACCAGCGCGGCCACGGCCTGCGCCTGTCCGGCCTCGCCGAGATAGCCCGACAGCACGGCGCCCACCTCGCCGAGCCAGGGCGCGCCCGCAAGGTCCGCCATCAGCGCGGCAAACTGTTCCGGTGGCGCAACGATCCTTGTGCCGCGGCCATGCCCCGGATGCCATGGCAGCACCACCGTGGGCACCGCCCAGACCGGAAAGCCCAGGCTCTCCAGCGCGAATACGGCGGCGCGGTTGCCGACCGAGCCGCGCACCACATGGCTGGAGACGACGATGACGGCGCGTGCGCCGCGCGATGCCTGCGAAGGGGTCATTGGCGCCTATCCGCGATCGAGGAGAAGAAGGGCGAGCCAGACCATCAGCGCAGCGACGGCCAGCAGCCCGAGCGCGCGGCCGATGCGCGTGCCCCAATATTCGATGCGGTCGCCGGGGTCGACGTCGGCGGCGGCGACATGGTTGCGCACGCCCTGGGCCGCCCGTCCCAGCAGCGTGGCGCCGCCCGGCTCGGTCTGGTGCGCCACATGTTCGAGGATGCGCCGCGCTTCCTGCTCGCCGCGGTCCTGTCCGCCTGCGCCGTGCCGGTCCGTCGCTTGCGCCATGAGCTGCTCCTTTGCCGGCACCTTAACCTGTTCGCGCCGCCGATCCTATAGGAGGCTGGCCACAGGGCCGATAGCAGGATCTGCCGGGGACATGCATGGGGCCAAGCCGGACGTTTTCTTGGCCGCGCTTTGTGGTAATGCTTGCGACCGGGTCTTCTCGCCCGATCCTCTCGAAGGAAAAGCACATGCTCGCACAGCGTCTTTTTCCGCTTCCCCGCAGCCTGCCGGCCATGCTGGCGATGGCGCTGCTCCTGCCGCTGCTCAGCGCCTGCGGCTACAACACCATCCCCACGGCCGAGGAGAACGCCAAGGCCGCCTGGAGCGAGGTGCAGAACCAGTACCAGCGCCGCGCCGACCTCATTCCCAATCTGGTCGAGACGGTGAAGGGCTATGCCGCGCACGAGAAGGACACGCTGCAGGCCGTGGTCGATGCCCGCTCCAAGGCCACGCAGGTGACCATCTCGCCGGAAAACCTTTCCGATCCGGAAGCCTTCAAGAAATTCCAGGATAGCCAGGCCGGGCTCACCAGCGCGCTGTCGCGGCTGCTGGCCGTGGTGGAGAACTATCCCGACCTCAAGGCCAACCAGAATTTCCTGGCCCTGCAGGCGCAGCTCGAAGGCACCGAGAACCGCATCGCCGTGGCGCGGCGCGACTACATTCAGGCGGTGCGGGACTACAACCTGACGCTGCGCACCTTCCCGTCGGTGATCTGGGCGACGCTGTGGTTCCGCAACAACCAGCCGTTCCAGAATTTCTCGGCGCCGGAGGACAAGCTCGAGGTGCCGAAGGTGAATTTCGGCACGAGTCAAGGCGGCTGATCGCCGGCCGCCGCTGCCGTCTGGCGCTCGCTCCCCCGTGCTCCGCTTCCTCGTATCCGATAGGCAGCCATGGCGGGTCCTCGCCTGGGCCGCCCTCCTGTGCCTGCTTGTGCCGCTGGCCGGCGCCCTGGCGCAGGCCGAACTGCCGAAGCTCACCGGCCGGGTGGTGGACGACGCCGGCATGATGGATGCCGCCACGAAGGCGGCGCTGACGCAGAAGCTGGCGGATTTCGAGAAGAAGGGCTCCGACCAGATCGTCGTGGCCACCGTGCCCAGCCTCGGCGGCGAGGAGATCGAGCCCTACGCCAACCGCCTGTTCCGGGCCTGGGGCCTCGGCCAGGCCGGCGACAACAACGGCATCCTGCTGCTGATCGCCCGCGACGACCGCAAGATGCGCATCGAGGTCGGCTACGGGCTGGAAGGCACGCTGACCGACCTGCACAGCAAGCTCATCATCGAGAACGATCTCGTCCCCGCCTTCCGCGCCGGCGACTTTTCCGGCGGCATAGAAAAGGCCGTGGACGACATCATCATGGTGCTGGAGGGCAACCCGGAGGAACTGGAGGCGCGCGGCGCCCGCAACCAGAAGTCGTCCTACAATGGCGACGACCTGTTCTTCGCCGTGTTCATCACCATCTGGGCGCTCATCTTCTTCGGCGGCTTCGCCATGGCGATCCTGCCGCCCATCTTCGGCACCAGGATCGGCCCCGGCCGCTATCGCTGGCTGGGCATGACCTTCGACAACCGCCGGCGC
>DAOKZN010000298.1:0-3610 GCA_035325625.1 Mesorhizobium sp.
CGTTCCCTGGGCCTGCGTCGCGGCGGCTGCCTCGTCGTCCGTGCCGTCGTCCGGCTGGGCTGCTGCCTGCCGGGGCTTGGCGGTGGGAATGGCGCTCGTGGTCGGCGCCTCGGCCTTGACGCTCTTGCCGTCGGGGTCGTCGGCCACGATGGCCTTGGCGGCCGCGGCAACGGCCGCCTGCGACGGTGGCAGGATGAAGGCCATCTCCTGGGGTTGCCCGGCGCCGGACTGTGCCCCGGCGGCCCCGGCGGCCTTGTTCTGCGGCTTGGTGCCCGTCCATCGCGGGTCGCCGGTAGAGAGCACCGGCTGCTCGGCTTCCTGCGCTGCCGCCTGCTGCGTCACCACACCCGTGCCCGGCGCGGCCTTGGCCGCCTGCTGGCCGGGAATGGCGGTATTTTCGGGCCTGGCGGCCGCCTCGGCGGCCACGGGACGCTTCGGCTCGGCGAAGGCCTGCCGTTCGCTGGCCGGCATGGCCAGCCACAGCGCCACGCCGGCGATGGAAAGCAGCGCCGCGGTGCCGACGCCGGCGATGACCAGATGGGCATTGCATTTGACCCCGTGCCAGAAGGACGGGCGTGAATCATAGCCGAATTGCATGGCAAGGCGCTGTTTCGGCGCGCCGAAACCGAGGAACCCCTTCACTCCTGCCACCTCCAGACAGGGCCGACGTTCTTGCTATCCGTTCAGCCAAAGGCCAGGCACAGCGTCGGTCCCGGTGTAGAATGCGAATCATCAACCGGCAGGTCGGCAGATTGCACTGCCTTGTCCACCCGTTGACCTGTTTTCAGGCGCCAACTGTTTGCAGGCGATTGTGGCATCTATGCGCCATCGCAAGAAAATCGGCAACCTTTCGGTCGAATCTTCTGCCTATATGCGGTCGCGCAGGGCGAACCAGTTGAGCGCCAGGAACAGCAGCGGCGCGCGCAGGCGCCGCCCGCCGGGGAAGGGGCCGATCTTCAGGTCTTCCAGCAGCTTCAGCCGCTCGCGGTTGCCGGCGACCGTCTCGGCATAGAGCCGGCCGACGAAGTTGGAGAGCATGACCCCGTGGCCGGAATAGCCGCCGGCCGAGATGACGTTGGGCATGACCTCGCGCACGAAGGGCTTGCGCGGCATGGTGATGCCGACATAGCCGCCCCAGCCATGGGTGATCTCCACGTCCTTCAGCGCCGGATAGACCTCGGCGATCTGCCTGCGGATGCCGGCGTGGATGTCCTTCGGGTCGCTGACGGCATAGATCTCGCGCCCGCCGAACAGCAGGCGTCCGTCCGCGGACTTGCGGAAGTAGCGCACCACGAAGCGCGAATCGTCGACCGATTCGCCGCCCGGTATCACCGGGCTGTCGGCGCCCAGCGGCACGGTGGCGCCGATGAAGGAGCCGATCGGCATGACATGCGCGGCGCTCACCGGCTCCAGGGCTCCGCCATAGGCGTTCACCGCGACCAGGCATTTCCGCGCGGTGATCGTGCCCTTCGCCGTCGCCACCTGCACCTTGCCGCCGCTGGAGGCGATGCCGGTGGCCGGCGTTTCCTCGAACAGATGCGCCCCGGCGGCAGCGGCCACCCGCGCCGTGCCCACCACCAGCTTGAGCGGATGGATGTGGCCGGTGCCACTGTCGCGCACGCCGCCGAAATAGGCCGTGGAGCCCAGCCGCTCGGCGGTCTGTGCGGCGTCCATGAAGGTGACGTGCGGATAGGAGAAGCGCTCGGCCATGATGTCGGCGTGCTTGCGGTAGTCGTCCACGTAACGCTGCTTGTGCGCCACCGACAACTGGCCGGCCCGGTAGTCGATCTCGATGCCGTTCGCCGCCGAAAACTCCAGCAGATGCGCCTTCGCCTCCTCGGCGAGATCGAACAGCGCCTTGGCGCGGGTGAGGCCGTATTCGGCCTCCATCTCCTCGGCCCAGGCGCGCTGGCCCGTGCCCATCTGGCCGCCGTTGCGCCCCGACGCGCCGTCGCCGAGGCGGTGCGCCTCTATCAGCACCACATCCGCGCCCGTCCTGGCCAGATGCGCGGCCGCCGACAGGCCGGTGAAGCCGCCGCCGACGATGACGACGTCGCAACTGCGGCTGCCGTCCAGCGCGGGATAGGTCGGCCGTTCGCCGGCGGTGTCTTCATACCACGAGCGGCCGGGAGAGATCGGAGATTGATAGGTCATGGGCAGCGAAGGGTACAACTGTTGGCACGAATGGCATGGGGAAGGGGCGGCGCCTGTCGTCAGCCGTCAAGGATCAATCCATCGGTCATTCACTGTTCACCAGATCGCACGGCGACGTCGCCGGTTATACGTTCAGCAGCAGGTATTCCCTTTCCCACGGGCTGATGACCTCCATGAAGGTCTCGAATTCCGCCCGCTTGATCGCCGCGAAGGTCGTGCTGAAGGATTTGCCCAGCATCGAGGTCAGTTCTTCGTCGGCCTCGAACAGGTCCACCGCCTCCAGCAGGCCGCGCGGCAGGTCGATCTCGTCCTCGTTGGCGGTGGTCAGCACCGGCGGCTCGGCCGGCAGCTTGTTCACCATCCCGATCAGCCCGCAGGCCAGCGAGGCCGCCAGCGCCAGATACGGGTTGGCGTCGGAGGAGGGGATGCGGTTTTCCACGCGCCGCGCCGCCGGGTCCGAGCGCGGCACGCGGAAGGCCGTGGTGCGGTTGTCGTAGCCCCATTTGTTGTTGACCGGGGCCGAGGCCGCCTGCGTCAGCCGGCGGTAGGAGTTGACATAGGGCGCCAGCATCACCAGCGCGTTCGGCACATGCTTCTGCATGCCGCCGATGAAGTGGAAGAAGGCCTCCGTCTCGGAGCCGTCCTCGGCGGTGAAGATGTTCCTGCCGGTCTTCTTGTCGACGATGGACTGGTGGATGTGCATGGCCGAGCCCGGCTGGCCCTGGATGGGCTTGGCCATGAAGGTGGCATAGGTGTCGTGCTTCAGCGCCGCCTCGCGGATGGTGCGCTTGAACATGAACACCTGGTCGGCCAGCTCGACCGGATCGCCGTGGCGCAGGTTGATCTCGAGCTGGCCCGCGCCCTCCTCATGGATCAGCGTGTCGATCTCCAGTCCCTGGCTTTCGGAGAAGTGGTAGATGTCGTCGATCAGCTCGTCGAACTCGTTGACGCCGGCGATGGAATAGCCGGCGCCGCCGCCGATGGCCCGGCCCGAGCGGCCGACCGGCGGGGTCAGCGGATAGTCGGGGTCGGGGTTCTTGTTGACCAGGTAGAACTCGATCTCCGGCGCTACGACCGGCTTCAGCCCGCGCTTGTCATAGGCGGCCAGCACGCGCTTGAGCACGTTGCGCGGGGTGAACTGCACCGAGCGGCCGTCCTGATGGACGAGGTCGCAGATCACCGCCGCGGTCGGGTCGTCCTCCCAGGGCACCATGGTCAGCGTCGAAAGGTCGGGAAGCAGCTTCAGGTCGCCGTCGTCCTCGGGATAGACGAAGCCGTTGCCGTCTTCCGGGTAGCCGCCCGAGATGGTGGCCATGAACACCGCCGAGGGCAGGGCCAGCGAGGTGTTGGAGGTGAACTTGCTGGACGGCATCATCTTGCCGCGGGCGACGCCCGCCTGGTCGGGCGTGATGCATTCGATGTCCTCGATGCCGCGCCATTCCAGCCAGGGGCCGAC
>DAOKZN010000299.1:0-3585 GCA_035325625.1 Mesorhizobium sp.
GCCACCACCTCGAACCTGTCGCCGCCCATCTCCCGCTGGAGCGTGTCGAGCGCCGGCATCTCGGCGCGGCAGGGCGCGCACCACGTCGCCCACAGATTGACCAGCAGCGTCCGGCCGGCCCCATCCTTGCCGGTGAAGTCGCCTATCGTCATCTGCTTGCCGTCCGGCCCGTCGAAGGCCAGCGCCTTGACCGACTGCGGCGGCTGGGCGGCCATCAGCGCCGCCACCTGCCCCGTCGCTGCCGCGGCCACCGTCCTGGCGCGGTCGGCCTTGGCCGCGCAGGCCGCTTCGTCCGCGCCCGAGGCGGCGCCGGATTGGGCGACCGCCTGATCCTGCGCATCGTTGCCAAGATGGCTTTCGTTGACATATACCGCGACCGCGCCCGCCAGCGCGCCCGCCACGAGGGCGGCGAGGATGAGGCGTGGGGCCGGAAAGAATCGATTGCGCTCTGCCATTTTCAAGACCGCTTCCGAAACGGGTTATTGCGACGGGTTATAGCAATGAGCGACAGCAAGGCCAGCAACCAGATGTGGGGCGGACGATTTGCCTCGGGTCCGGCGGCGATCATGGAGGCGATCAACGCCTCGATCGGCTTCGACAGGAAGCTTTACGCGCAGGACATCCGCGGCTCCCTCGCCCATAGCGAGATGCTGGCCAAGACAGGCATCATTTCGGCAGCAGATCAAGAGAAGATCGCTCACGGGCTGAACACGATTCTGAAAGAGATCGAGGACGGCAGGTTCGAGTTCTCGACCCGGCTCGAGGACATCCACATGAACATCGAGGCCCGCCTTGCCGAGCTGATCGGCCCGGCGGCCGGGCGCCTGCACACGGCGCGCTCGCGCAACGACCAGGTGGCGGTGGACTTCCGCCTCTGGGTCAAGGACGAACTGTTGCGCACGGCGCAGGCGCTGAAGGGCCTGGTCGCGGCATTCCTCGAACGCGCGGAAGAGCACGCCGCCACCGTCATGCCCGGCTTCACCCATCTCCAGACGGCGCAGCCGGTGACCTTCGGCCATCATTGCATGGCCTATGTGGAGATGTTCGCCCGCGACCTGTCGCGGGTGCTCGACGCGCTGGAGCGCATGGACGAGAGCCCGCTGGGCGCGGCCGCGCTCGCCGGCACCGGCTTTCCGATCGACCGCCACATGACGGCGAGCGCGCTCGGCTTCCGCGAGCCGACCCGCAATTCGCTCGACAGCGTCTCCGACCGCGACTACGCGCTGGAATTCCTGTCCCTCGCCGCGATCTGCGCCACGCATCTGTCGCGGCTGGCGGAGGAGATCGTCATCTGGTCCACGCCGCAGTTCGGCTTCGTGCGGCTGTCCGACTCCTTCTCCACCGGCTCCTCGATCATGCCGCAGAAGAAGAACCCCGACGCGGCCGAGCTGGTGCGGGCCAAGACCGGCCGCATCAACGGCCATCTGGTCGGCCTGCTCACCGTCATGAAGGGCCTGCCGCTGACCTATTCCAAGGACATGCAGGAAGACAAGGAAGCCGTCTTCGACGCGGCCGAGACGCTGGACCTGATGCTGGCGGCCATGACCGGCATGGTGGGCGACATGACCGTCAACGCGGCGGCGATGAAGAAGGCGGCCGGTTCCGGCTATTCCACCGCCACCGACCTCGCCGACTGGCTGGTGCGGCGGCTGGGCCTGCCCTTCCGCGAGGCGCACCATGTCACCGGGCGCGCCGTGGCGCTGGCCGAGCAGAAGAAGGTGGGGCTGGAGAAGCTCTCGCTGGAGGAGCTGCGCGCCATCCATGCGGGCATCGAGGACGACGTCTTCTCCGTGCTTGCGGTGCAGAATTCGGTGAAGAGCCGCTCTAGCTTCGGCGGCACCGCGCCGGCCGAGGTGAGGAAGCAGATCCGCTACTGGAAAAAGCGGCTCGCCAAAGCCTGAGCCGAAGGCGGTTGCCCGGACTTGCGCCCAATCGCCGGGTGCAATGCGCGCGCAACTCCGCTAGAAGCATGGTGCAGAAAGTACGCATGGGTGGACCGATGACCGCAGGCAGGATGGTGGTGACGCTGGCGCTTCTCGCCGCGATGGTGGCGGTGGCGGCCTGCGGGCGCAGGGGCGGCCTCGACACGCCCTACCAGGCCGCCGTTCAGGCGCGCAAGGATGCCGAGAAGGCCGGCCAGCCGCTGCCGCCGGAGCCGCAGAAACCGGCGACCGACAAGCCCTTCATCCTCGACAAGCTCATCCAGTAGCGTTCCGGACCGGCCACAGTGAACCATTTCGACTATCGCGACGGCGTGCTGCATGCCGAGGACGTGGCGATCCCCGACATCGCCGCAGAGGTCGGCACGCCCTTCTACTGCTATTCGACGGCGACGCTGACGCGCCATTTCCACGTCTTCTCGCAGGCCTTCGCCGACCTCGACACGCTGGTCTGCTACGCCATGAAGGCCAATTCCAACCAGGCCGTGCTGAAGACCCTGGCAAAGCTCGGCGCCGGCGCCGACGTGGTTTCTGAAGGCGAGCTGCGGCGGGCCCTGGCGGCGGGCATCCCGGCGCAGAAAATCCTGTTCTCCGGCGTCGGCAAGACCGCGCGCGAGATGGATTTCGCGCTTGCCGCCGGCATCCTCTGCTTCAACGTCGAATCCGAGCCGGAGCTGGAGCTTCTTTCGGCTCGCGCCGTGGCGACGGGCAGGCCCGCGCCGGTTTCGCTGCGCATCAACCCGGATGTGGACGCCAGGACGCACGCCAAGATCTCCACCGGCAAGGCGGAGAACAAGTTCGGCATCCCCTGGCAGCGGGCGCGTGCCGTCTATGCCCGCGCGGCAGAGCTGCCGGGCATCGAGGTGACCGGCATCGACATGCATATCGGCAGCCAGATCACCGAGCTGCAACCCTTCGACGACGCGTTCGCGCTGCTGGCCGAGCTCGTCGGCACGCTGCGCACCGACGGCCATACGATCGAGCATGTCGACCTCGGCGGCGGGCTGGGCATTCCCTACCGCGTCGACAACGAGCCGCCGCCGCTCCCCGACGCCTATGCGCGGATCGTGCACAAGCATGTCGCCCGGCTGGGCCTGAAGGTGATGTTCGAGCCGGGCCGCATGATCGCCGGCAATGCCGGCATCCTCGTGTCGCAGGTCATCTATGTGAAGGAAGGCGAGGCGAAGAACTTCCTCATCGTCGACGCGGCCATGAACGACCTGATCCGGCCTACGCTTTACGAAGCCTTCCACGACATCCGCCCGGTCGTGCAGCCGCCCGCCGATGCGCCGCGCATGAAGGTCGACGTCGTCGGCCAGGTCTGCGAGACCGGCGACTATCTCGGCCTCGACCGCGACCTGCCGGTGCTGAAGGCCGGGGACCTGATCGCGGTGGGCACCGCCGGCGCCTATGGCGCCGTGCAGGCCGGCACCTACAACACCCGCCTGCTGGTGCCGGAAGTGCTGGTGGACGGCGGCCGCTTCGCCGTGGTGCGGCCGCGCGGCACCTATGAGGAGCTGATCGGCCTGGACCGGCTGCCCGACTGGCTCTGACCTCCCGGCTTTTTGGGAACCCGCCTCGCCTTTGCCGTGTTTGCTGTTATGCTTTGTCGATGGGGTCGCGCCCGCCTGGCCCGGCCCCGGAC
>DAOKZN010000300.1:0-3582 GCA_035325625.1 Mesorhizobium sp.
TGGCCGGCGAGATGCTGAAGCGCGCCGAGCCGCGCCATATCCGCGACCAGACCGGTTTCGCCATCGGCGGCGTTTCGCCGCTCGGCCATCTGATCGCCATTCCGGCTTTCGCGGACGAGACGCTGCTGGGCTTCGAGCGCGTATGGGCGGCGGCCGGCGCGCATGACGCGGTGTTCGCCGCAGAACCGGCCGCACTGCTCGAAGCCGCAAACGCCACGGTGGCGCCGCTGGCTGCCTGACCCCGGTGCGGCGGCGGCTCGAAGCAAACGCTTTGGCCGACACGCCAGAAACCGCATCGGAACCCAGGAAAATTAGACGTTCCTGCCACCGCCTTCAGATATGACAGTTCCATAATCTATCTTATGCGACTTTTTTATCCGGCCGGGTGGCCTTATGGTCGATAAACCAAGGCCGAGAAATCAAGGCTTTATGCATTTCCGTCCCGGGATCGGCCTTCCCGGCTCCACGCTTCGTCGTTTGACGCGAATCAAAGCGGGCTCGCGACCTTCATGATCGATTGCTGATATTTCGACAGGGAAATCCGGCAATGACCTACAACACCATTCTCGTCCAGCTCGATGTGGATGCGCCGTCCGGGCCGCGGCTCGCCTTTGCCTGGGAGCTTGCGCGCCGGTTCGAGGCCAATATGATCGCCTTTTCGGCGGCCGACATCTCGATCTTCATTCCGGGCGATCTCGACGGTTCCGCCGCGGCGGAAGCCATGCGCTATCAGGTGCAGGACATCGAAGAACGCCAGGACGCCATGAAGAAGGAGTTCGACGCGATCGTCGGCGACGACAACCGCGCCACCTGGCGTGCCGTGGTCGGCGACCCCACCGCGTTCCTGGCTCTCCATGCGCGCGCCGCCGACCTGATCGTCATTGCGCCGGGCCTTTCCGAAAGCTTCGGGCGCCGCCGCACCGTGGATGCAGGCTCGCTCATCCTTTCCGCCGGCCGGCCGATCCTGATGGCCGGCGACGAGCTGCGGCCGGTCAAGGCCGAAAACGCGCTCGTGGCCTGGAAGGACACACGGGAGGCTCGGCGCAGCGTGGTAGACGCCCTGCCCTTCCTCCGCTCGGCGCGCGACGTGCTGGTGGCGGCGGTCGAGGAGAACGACAGGGTGGCCCAGAGCGAAGGCCTTGCCGACGTCGTCCGCTTCCTTCTGAAGCACGGCGTGAATGCGCGCTCGCAACTTCTGGACGCCGGATCGGACGACACGGCGTCCATTCTCGCCGATGCGGCGCGGAAAGCCGGAGCGGATCTGATCGTCTCCGGCGGCTACGGGCACACGCGGCTGCGCGAATGGGTGTTCGGCGGCGTTACCCGCGGCCTGCTGGACGACGGCTCGGTTCACCGGCTGATCGCAAGCTGACGCCGGCGCCGCAACTCACGGCAGGCTGAAGCGGGCAAGATCGAGCGAGGCCCAGACGAGCCCGGTGCCGGACTGTTCCGGCGCCAGGGTGAAGCCGAATTCCTGGCACATTTTCAGCATCTGCACGTTCTCGCGCAGGATCAGGCCGTCGATGCGCTGCAAGCCGTCCGCCTTCGCATAGTCGACAAGATGGCGCAGCAGCGCCCAGCCCAGGCCATGGCCCTGAAGATCGGTGCGCACCATCAGGCCATATTCGGCCGCCTCGCGGTCCGGGTCGCTGGCCAGCCGGGCGATGCCGCACAGCGCGCCGCTGTCGCCGTCCAGAGCCACGAACGCCATCTCGCGGTCGTAGTCGAGCTGCGTCAGCCGCACCAGCATCCTGTCGGGAAAATCCTTGCGCGCCCCGAGGAAGCGCAGCCGGATGTCCTCCGGCGAGGTCCTGGCCAGGAAGTCCGGATAGAGCGTCACATCGGCCGGCCTGATCGGGCGAAAATGATAGGCGTGTCCCGCCAGTTCGATGTCGCGCGCCCATTGCGCCGGATAGGGCCGGATGGCCAGATCCGGATTGGGGCCGGGGCGCTCCACCGCCTCCGGGTCGATCTCGATGCGGGCGTCGAGCGCGACGACGCCCTCGTCGTCGGCCAGCAGCGGGTTGATGTCCAGCGCGGCTATGCAGGGAAAGTCCACCACCATCTGCGACAGGCCGTTCATGGCGCGGCAGAGCGCCGCCCGGTCGGCGGGCTTGCGGTCGCGGAAGCCGGCGAGCAGCCGGCCGACGCGGGTGCGCTCGATCAGGTCGCCGGCCAGCACCTCGTCCAGCGGCGGCAGGGCGATCGCCGTGTCGTCCATCACCTCCACCGCCACCCCGCCCGCGCCGAACAGCACCACGGGGCCGAAGGACGGGTCCCGGCTCATGCCCAGTATCAGCTCCTGCGCATGCTTGCGCACCACCATGGGCTGCACCGCGAAGCCGGCGATGTCGGCATCCGGGAAGCTGGCGCGCACGCGCTTTTCTATCGCGGCCGCCGCCTCGCGGGCCGCCGCCGCGGTCTCGATGTTCAGCACCACGCCGCCGGCATCGGACTTGTGCGTCACCGCCTTCGACAACAGCTTGACCACCACCTTCTGCGCGCTTTCCAGGAGCCGCGCGGCGGCCTGCCCCGCTTCGTCGGGCGTGCGCGCCACCGCCGTTTCCGGAACCGGGATGCCGTAGGCGGCGACGGCCGCCTTGGCTTCCGGCTCGGTCAGCATGCGCCTCTTCTCCGCCGCGGCCTGCCGGAAGATGGCAAGCACGGCCTCGCGGTCGCCGGCCACGTCCTGCGCTTGCGCAGAAGGCACGCGCTGCAGCGCCGCCTGGGCGCGCGACCAGTCCACGAGATAGGAGACGGCCTCGGCAGCCGCGGCCGGTGTCTCGAAGGTGGCGATGCCCGCCTCCTGAAGCACGCGCCGGCCCGCGCGCGCCGTGTGCTCGCCCAGCCAGCAGGTCAGAACCGGCTTGCCGGCAATGGTTCCGGCGTGCGCCAGCCCCGCGACCGCCGCCGCCGCGTCCGCCGAGGAGGCCACGGCGGTTGGGCAGTTCATGACCAGGAGAACGTCGGTTCCGGGGTCCGCCGCGACCGCCTCCACCGCGGCGCGGTAGCGCGCGGCCGGGGCGTCGCCGACGATGTCCACCGGGTTGGCCCGCGACCAGTTGGCCGGCATCGCCCCGTCGAGCGCGGCGATGGTTTCAGGCGCCAGAACGGCCAGTTCGCCGCCCAGATCCATCAGCCGGTCCACCGCAAGCACGCCCGCGCCCCCGCCATTGGTGACGATGCCGACCCGCGCCCGCTCCACCGGCGCGAAGCGCGCGACCGTCTCGGTGGCGTCGAACAGGTCGGCAAGCCCCCCTACCCGCAGGATGCCGGCCCGCCGCAGGGCGGCGTCCACCACCCGGTCGGCGCCGGAAAGCGCGCCCGTGTGGGTGGCGGCGGCCTTGGCCGCCTCGGCATGACGCCCAGGCTTGACGGCGATGATAGGCTTCAGCCTCGCCGCCGCGCGGGCCGCCGACAGGAACTTGCGCGGATTGGGGATCGATTCCAGATACATGACGATGGCGCGCGTGGCCGCGTCGCCCGCCAGCATGTCCAGGCAGTCGCCGACGTCGACGTCGGCCATGTCGCCCAGCGACACGATCTGCGAGAAGCCGACGCCGTTGTCGGCCGCCCAGTCGA
>DAOKZN010000301.1:0-3574 GCA_035325625.1 Mesorhizobium sp.
TTGACCGACGTTCTTGCCGATTTGCGCATGCTGCTTGCCCGTCTTGTCGGCAACGACATCAAGCTTCGCATCGATCATGGCCGCGACCTGTGGCCGGTCAAGGTCGATATCGGCCAGTTCGAGCAGGTCGTCGTCAATCTGGCGGTCAACGCGCGCGACGCCATGCCGGACGGCGGGGAGCTCACCGTGCGCACGCGCAACGTGGCGGCGGACGAGTGCGAGGCCTTCTCCTACCGGCGCGAGCTTGTGCCGGCCGACTACGTGCTGGTCGAGGTGGAGGATACGGGCTCGGGCATCGCTCCGGACGTGCTGAAGAAGATCTTCGAGCCGTTCTTCACCACCAAGGAAGTGGGCAAGGGCACCGGCCTCGGCCTGTCCATGGTCTACGGCATCATCAAGCAGACCGGCGGCTTCATCTTCTGCGATTCGGAACCGGGCAAGGGCACGGTCTTCCGCATCTTCCTGCCGCGCCATGTGGCCGGGGCGGCCCAGCTTGCGGAGCCGAAGGCCGCGAATGGCGAGGCGAGGGCACCCGCGCCGGCCAAGGCCGATCCATCGGCCCGCGACCTCTCCGGCTCGGCCACGGTGCTTCTGGTGGAAGACGAGGACGCGGTGCGCATGGGCGGCATGCGCGCGCTGACCTCGCGCGGCTACACGGTCCACGAGGCGTCTTCCGGCGTCGAGGCGCTGGAGGTGTTCGATTCGCTGGACGGCAAGATAGACATCGTGGTGTCGGACGTGGTGATGCCGGAAATGGACGGGCCGACGCTGCTCGGCGAACTGCGCAAGCGCCAGCCGAACATCAAGTTCGTGTTCGTCTCCGGCTATGCCGAGGATGCGTTCGCGAAGAACCTGCCGGCGGACGCGCAATTCGGCTTCCTGCCCAAGCCGTTCTCGCTCAAGCAGCTCGCCACCGTTGTAAAGGAAGTTCTCGAAGCGTAGCGCAGCCCCGGCGTTCCGCCGAAAGGGACGCTTGCACATCGGCGGGGCGGTGGCATGATTGCGGCCACTGTTGCTCCGCCGGGCAGCACGCAGCGCAAGGTCTTGGCGGACGTTCGGGGGGAATGCCGGTGACGCAGCATATCGAGGCCGGCGATGGCGACTTTGCCGCTACGGTGCTGCTGCCGGGCGATCCGCAGCGCGCCGAATGGATGGCCGTAACCTTCCTGCAGGCGCCGCGCTGCGTGAACCGGCGGCGCGGCATGCTGGGTTTCACCGGGCGCTACCGCAACCGGCCGGTCAGCATCCAGTCTACCGGCATCGGCGCCTCTTCCTTCCTGGTCTATGTCCACGAGCTGCTGGCCGGCTATGGCGTCCGAACCCTGATCCGCACGGGAACCTGCGGCGGGCTCGTCGGCCGGGTCGGGCTGCGAAGCCTGGTGCTGTCGGCCGCGGCATTCGGCGAGGACGACGTCAGCGGACAGGTGTTCGGCCTCTACGAGCCGGATTCGGCCGCCGATCCGCGGCTTCTGGAACGGGCCTCGGCATTGGCGATGCAGCTGGGCATTCCCTGCCATGTCGGGCTCACCGCCTGCAGCGACATCTTCCATCATCCTGCCGGATCGGCGCGTTTCGACGCCGCGCGCGCGGCCGGGGCGCTGGCGGTCGACATGGAAACGAGCGCCCTCTATCGCCTTGCCGGCCATTTCGGGGCGCGGGCGCTGTCGATCTGCACCGTGGTCGACAATGTCGTCACGCAGGAGGAGACGGACTATTCCGAGCGCCAGTGCCTGTTTTCCGACATGAGCCGGCTGGCGCTGGAAGTGGCGGCGGAAGACTCTGCCTGATCCCGTTCAGCGGATGGTGCAGGTGGAGGCGGTGAAGGCGCCGTCACGCTGGCGCATGATGATGTCGAAGGAGGCGGTGCGGTCGCCGTCGTCGGTGACCTGCGTAAGCGCCACGCTGTTGCCGCCGGACGTGAAGCCTCCGAGCGGGCCGAGCCAGGCGATCTCGCCATTGGGGCCGAGCTGGTAGTTGTAGCCGGGCTGCCCGCCTCCGAAGAAGGCGGGGCCGCTATAGACCGTGCCCTTGATGTGTATGTCGCCCAGGGTCAGGAACATGCCGAGCAGATAGACCTCGCAACGATAGCTTCCTTCCGGCAGCCGGCCGTCCGCGATGCCTGCTTGCGCCAGGCCGGGCGCAAGCAGGAGCAGGGAAGCGGCAAGACAGGGCAGGAAACGTCTCATGTTCGATCCGGCGGCGCGGGAAGCTTACGACCCGGTGTGCCGTTCCACCACCCTGCCGTTATCATATGTTATCGGCAATATCCGGCCAGCGTATCCGGTATCGTCGCGCCTTTTGTTCCGGCAAACATTTCGAGACCTGCTGTATACTGTCCACGGCTTGGTGAGTCGGCCGCTTTTTCCGTGTGAGTCTGTTTCGGGCGAATATTGGGGGAAGACGGAGCCGCAAGGTCCGCACCAGCGGCGATTTCTACCATTCCCCCACGCCATCTCCGCGATGCTCCACGCATCGGGACAGTCGGGCAAGGGGACAGCCGATGGAACATTTCCTCGAAGACCATCAGAAGCGGCGGCTCGTCGAGCGCGTCGACATATTGACGGCCATCAATATCCTGAAGTCGCGGGGCTACGACGACGAAGAGCTGGTTGCCGAGATCACCCGGATATTCTACGTCGATCTCGACGCCTACAACGAGATCGTCAGCGCCGCCGCATAGGCAAGCGGGCCGGCAGCGCAGGCGGCATCGGCGGGCTGTGTCACGTCCGAAGCCGAACGGCTGCGGCCTACAGCGGGATGTTGTCGTGCTTCTTCCAGGGATTCTGCAGGTCCTTGTTGCGCAGCATCCTGAGCGCCCGCGCCACGCGCCGCCGCGTCGAATGCGGCATGATGACCTCGTCCACATAGCCGCGCTCGGCGGCCACGAAGGGTGAAAGGAAGCGATCCTCATAGGCCTTGGTGTGCGCCGCGATCTTCTCCGGATCGCCGATGTCCTTGCGGTAGATGATCTCCACCGCCCCCTTGGCGCCCATCACCGCGATCTGCGCGGTCGGCCAGGCATAGTTCATGTCGCCGCGCAGATGCTTCGACGCCATCACGTCGTAGGCGCCGCCGAACGCCTTGCGGGTGATCACCGTGACCTTCGGCACCGTGGCTTCGGCATAGGCGAACAGAAGCTTGGCGCCGTGCTTGATGAGGCCGCCATATTCCTGCGCCGTGCCGGGCAGGAAGCCGGGCACGTCCACGAAAGTCACGATCGGGATGCCGAAGCAGTCGCAGAAGCGCACGAAGCGAGCCGCCTTGCGGCTGGCGTCCGAATCCAGCACGCCCGCCAGCACCATCGGCTGGTTGGCGACGAAGCCCACGGTGCGGCCCTCGATGCGGCCGAAGCCGGTGACGATGTTTTTCGCAAAGGAGGGCTGGATCTCGAAGAAGTCGCCCTCGTCTACGGTCTTCAGGATCAGTTCCTTGATGTCGTAGGGCTTGTTGGCGTTGTCGGGGATTAGCCGGTCGAGCGAGGGATCGTCGTCGGTCACCGACTGGTAGCACTCGATCTCCGGGATCTCGGCGGTGTTGGAGGCGGGCAGGAAGTCGACCAGCCGGCGCATCTGCA
>DAOKZN010000302.1:0-3560 GCA_035325625.1 Mesorhizobium sp.
GCCTCTCCTTCCGCCCAGTCGCCCGCCGTCCACATGTGCTCCAGCGCCGCGCGATAGTCGGCAAAGCGCAGGCGGTAGCCCGCCTGCCTGAGCGCTGCGTTGGCGACTCGCTTGTTCTCGCCATAGAAGGACCGCGCCATGGGCGAAAGTTGGGCGGTGTCGAAATCCGTCTCCGGCGGCGGGTCGACGCCCATGAGCGAAGCCGCATAGGCGACCACGTCCTGCGGCGGCGAAGGCATGTCGTCGGTGACGTTGAAGACGCCGCCCAGCCGTCGCTCCGCCAGGTGCCGCAACGCGCCGGCAATGTCGTCGCGATGGGTGCGGTTGAACACCTGCCCGGGCTTGACCAGCCGCCGCGCCGTGCCGTTGGCGAGGTTGACGAAGGCGTTGCGGCCCGGCCCGTAGATGCCGGAAAGCCGCAGGACCGCCACCGGCTTTCCGATCTCTTGGCCCAGTGTCTGCCACTCCCTCTCGGCCTCCAGCCGCAGCTTGGAGCGGCGCGAAACCGGCCGGCACTCGCCCGTCTCGTCCACCCAGCCGCCGCCGCGGTCGCCATAGACGCCGACGGTGGAGAGATAGCCGACCCATTCCAGCGCCGGCATTCCTGTCCGAATCGTCTCGCGTGCCGCTCTCAGCACCGGGTCGCCGGCCTCGTCGGGCGCGATGGAGACGACCAGATGCGTCGCCTGTGCAAGCCCGGCCTCGATTTCGGACGTCGGCACCCCGTCGAAGACCAGCGGCGAGATGCCGGCGGCGCGCAGCGCGTCGAATTTTTCCGCCGCGCGCGTCGTGCCGGCAAAGGCGCCGAAATCCGCATGGGCACGCGCGAACGCCTTGGCCGAGTAGCCGGCGCCGAAGATGAAAGTTTTCGTTCCGCTCAAGCCTGCGTCTCCATCTGCCCGGCCAGTGCCGCGCGCCATTCCTCGCGCACGTCCGCGTCGCTTTCGGCCGGAAGCGATGCTTGTGCGCGGGCGCAGACCTCCTCCGCGGCCAGGCGCGACAGCGCCCACACCGCAGCGCCCCGCACCAGCGGCGACGGGTCGGCAAGCAGCGCCCGAACCTGGGGCACAAGCGAGGCATCGCCGGAATTTCCGGCCGCCACCAGCACGTTGCGGATAAAGCGGTCGCGGCCGATGCGCTTCACCGGCGAGCCGGAGAAGAAGGCGCGGAACGCGGCGTCGTCCAGCGCCAACAGGTCGGCAAGCCTCGGTGCGCGCAGATCCTCGCGGGCGGCGAGCTTGGCCTCCGCGGCGGCGTGGGCGAACTTGTTCCACGGGCAGGCGGCCAGGCAGTCGTCGCAGCCATAGATGCGGTTGCCGATGGCGGCACGAAACTCGCGCGGGATCGGCCCCTTGTTCTCGATGGTGAGGTAGGAGATGCAGCGCCGCGCATCGAGCCTGTAGGGGGCCGGGAAGGCGTTGGTGGGGCAGGCGTCGAGGCAGGCGCGGCAGGAGCCGCAATGGTCGGTCTCGGGCGCGTCCGGCTCGAGTTCGGCCGTGGTGAAGATCGAGCCCAGGAACAGCCACGAGCCGTGCGTGCGGCTGACCAGGTTGGTGTGCCTGCCCTGCCAGCCTATGCCGGCAGAGGCCGCCAGCGGCTTCTCCATCACCGGCGCGGTGTCCACGAACACCTTCACGTCGCCGCCCGCGCGCGAGACGATCTTGCCGGCGATCTCCTTCAGCCGGCCCTTCATCACCTCGTGGTAGTCGCGGTTGCGGGCGTAGACCGAGACGGCGCCGCGATCGCGGCGGGAAAGCAGCGGGCGCGGGTCTTCGTCCGGGCCGTAGTTCATGGCCAGCACGATGATGGAGCGCACCTCGGGCCACAATATTGCCGGGTCGGCGCGGCGCTGCAGCGTCTCGGCGATCCAGCCCATCGAGCCGTGGAAGCCGGCGGCGACGAATTCGGCAAGCCGCGCGGGCGCCTGCGGGATCGCGTCGGGCCGGGTCACGGCGACGGCGTCGAAGCCGGCCGCCGCGGCCTCGCGGTCGATCAGCGCGCGAAGCCTGGCGCCGTCAGAAGTCGAGGTCCGCATAGTGCGACACCGGCGAAAGGCCGCGCACGCGGTCGGCCAGCAGCGGCCGGAAGGAGGGGCGCGACTTCACCCGCGTGTACCATTCGCGCGCGGCGGGATATTCGTTCCAGTTGATCTCCCCCAGATAGTCGAGCACCGAGAGCATCGCCGCCGCCGCCAGGTCGGCATAGGTCAGCCGGGTGCCGGCCAGCCAGTGGCGGGTGCCGGCCAGCCAGTTGGTGTATTTCATGTGCTGGCGGATGTTGGCGCGGGCGGCGCGGATGGCCGCCGAATCGGGCGAGCCGCCGCCGGCCTCGGGCGGCATTTGCGGCTTCAGCACGCGCTCGCGCACCAGATGGCGCGTCACCTCGCTCTCGGCCTTGGCCAGATACCAGTCCATCAGCCGGCGGATTTCGGCGCGCTCCATCGGCCCTTCCACGAACAGGCGCCGCTCGCGTTTGAGCACTCCGCGCGTCTCGTCCAGATATTCGGCGATCACCGTGGCGCCGACGATGGGCACGTCGCCCTCGGCAAGCAGGATCGGCAGCGTGCCGGCCGGGTTCAGCGCCAGGAACTCCTTGCGTCGCGTCCACGGCTTCTCCTCGATCAGCGCCAGCTCCTCGCCATACTCGCCGAAGGCGAGGCGCACGAACCGGCAGGAGGCGAACATCGGGTGATGGAAAAGCGTCAGCATCGTTCCGTGATGACAAAAGCGTCTGGCGAATCGCCGGCCGCACCGATAAGTCTTGGCGGCCCGAACTAGCGGGCCGTCGGGTGCTGCGAGCTATAGGGTCACTTGCGCGCCATGACAAGCAAACGCTGGAGGCCGCATGGACACCCGCACCATCATCGAGGCGCTGTTGCTCGGCCTGCTGGAAGGGCTGACCGAGTTCCTCCCGGTCTCGTCCACCGGCCATATCCTGCTCGCCGGCCACTTCCTCGGCTTCGAATCCACCGGCAAGGTGTTCGAGGTGCTCATCCAGCTCGGCGCCATCCTGGCCATCCTCACCGTCTATTCGGGCAAGATCATCGCCTTCCTGCGGCGTCCGGACGCGGTCAGGCTGCTGGGGGAAACCATCGTTGGCGTGCTGGCCAGCGTGCTGTGGGTGGGCGGCTGCGCCTATGAGCTCGCCGCGGCCCTGGTGAAGCGCCGGCGCGCCAACCTGTTCCTGCCGCCGGAACTGCCGAAGGACCGCTCGGTGCGGCTGATGGTGGGTGTCGTGCTGGCCTTCCTGCCGGCGGCGGCGATCGGCGTCGTCGCGCACGATTTCATCAAGACGGTGCTGTTCGAGACGCCGAAGCTGATCTGCGTCATGCTGATCCTCGGCGGCGTCGTGCTCCTGTGGATCGACCGGCTGGATCTGAAGCCGCGCCATCACGAAGCCTCGGAGCTGCCGCTGTCAACCTGCCTGAAGATCGGCCTGTTCCAGTGCCTGGCCATGATTCCCGGCACCTCGCGTTCGGGCGCCACCATCGTCGGCTCGCTGCTGATGGGCGTGGACAAGCGCGCGGCGGCCGAGTTCTCCTTCTTCCTGGCCGTGCCGAC
>DAOKZN010000303.1:0-3558 GCA_035325625.1 Mesorhizobium sp.
GCGTCATCACCGAGCCGGTGCTGACCAATTCCTGCATGGTGCTGCCCGATCCGGGCTTTCACGCCGCACTTCGCCGGCTGACGAAAGAGGCCGGCACGCTGCTGCTCATCGACGAGACGCACACCATCTCCACCGGCCCCGGCGGCTACACCAGGGCCTTCGGGCTGGAGCCCGACCTTTTCGTGCTCGGCAAGCCGGTGGCCGGCGGCGTGCCGGCCAGCGTGTGGGGCCTGAGCGAGGAGGTCGCCTCGCGCTACGGCGCGTATGAGCGCACGAAGGAGCCCGGCTATTCCGGCATGGGCACCACGCTGTCGGCCAACCCGCTGCAGTTCGCGGCCATGCGGGCCACGCTGGAAGAGGTGATGACGGCGCAAAACTACGCCCATATGGAGCACCTCGCCCGCCGTCTCGACGCCGGGCTGACGGCGGCGATCGACCGCCACCGCCTGCCGTGGCATGTGGCGCGCGTCGGCGCCCGGGTCGAGTTCGTCTGCGCACCGGGGCCGCTGCGGAACGGCGGCGAGGCCGAGGCCGCGCACGCGCCGGAACTGGAGGCGGCCATCCATGTGGCGCTGGTCAATCGCGGCGTGCTGATCGCGCCCTTCCACAACATGATGCTGGTCTCGCCCGCCACCACCGCCCGCCAGGTCGACCGGCTGATCTCGGCCTTCGGCGATGTGGCGGGGCTGCTTGCCTGATCTGGACACGACCATGACCTCACCTTCCCGCTCGACCCCCGACGAGGCAAAAGAATTCCTCGAAGCCCATCCCGGGATCGAGGCCTTC
This sequence comes from Mesorhizobium sp., assembly GCA_035325625.1. Classification (GTDB taxonomy): domain Bacteria; phylum Pseudomonadota; class Alphaproteobacteria; order Rhizobiales; family Rhizobiaceae; genus Mesorhizobium. The sequence continues at coordinate 787 of DAOKZN010000303.1, forward strand.
GACATCGTGCTGACCGACCCCAACGGCGTCGGGCGCGGCAAGATCATCCGGCGGCACGAGTTGATCGGCCTCTACGAGAACGGCCGGCACCTGCCGATCTCCATCCTCGGCCTCGACATCACCGGCGAGGACGTGCACGAGACCGGGCTGATCTGGGATTCCGGCGACGGCGATTTGCGCGCCTGGCCGATCCCCGGCACGCTGGTGCCGCTTCACGGCACCGCCCCGGCGCGCGGGCAGGTGCTGATGGCCATGTATCATCTCGACGGCCAGCCGATGAGTTCCGACCCGCGGCATGCGCTGGCGCGGCAGGTGGAGAGGCTGGCCGCAAGGGGCCTCTCCCCGGCCGGCGCCTTCGAGCTGGAGTTCTTTCTGCTGGCCAACGAGCGCGACGCCGAGGGCAAGGTGCAGCCGGCGCGCGCAGTGCTGGACGGGCGCCGCTCGGGCAAGACCGAGGTCTATTCGGTCGATCATCTGCACGGCATGGAGCCGCTGTTTTCCGACATCTATGCGGCGGCGAAGGCGCAAGGGGTGCCGGCCGAGACGGTGATTTCCGAATATGCGCCCGGCCAGTACGAGCTGACGCTGAACTACCGCAAGGACGTGCTGCGCGCCGCCGACGACCTCGTCATGCTGAAGCGGCTGGTGCGGGCGCAGGCGCGCCGCCATGGCGTGACCGCCTGCTTCATGGCCAAGCCGATCGAGGAATATGCCGGCTCGGGCATGCATTTCCACGTCTCACTGCTGGACGACAAGGGCGCCAACGTCTTTTCCGAGGCTGTGGGCCAGCAATGGTCGCCCCGGCTGCTGCACGCGCTGGGCGGGCTTGCCCAGACCATGGCCGAATCCATGCTGGTGTTCGCCCCGCACGCCAATTCGTGGCGGCGCTTCGTCTCCCAGTCCTATGCGCCGGTGGCACCGACCTGGGGCGTCAACAACCGCTCAGTGGCGCTGCGCGTGCCGGCCGGCGACGTGAAGGCGCGGCGCATCGAGCACCGGCCCTCGGGCGTGGACGCCAACCCCTATCTGGTGGCCGCCACGGTGCTGGCCGGCATCTCCAGGGGGCTGGAGGAAAAGCTCGATCCCGGCGCCGAGACCACCGGCAACGGCTACGAGGCGGCGGCCGGAGCCGGCAGCGCCATGCCCGCCGACTGGCGCGCGGCGATCGAGGCGGCCAGGGCTTCCGCCTTCCTGCGCGAGGCGCTGGGGCCGGATCTGCACCGCACCTTCACCGCCATCAAGCAGGCGGAATATCTGCGCGTGGCGCGCACGGTGAGCGAGCTGGACTATCACCTCTACCTGCACGAGGTGTAGCGCGGCGATTTCGCGGAACCATTGCCCGCCCCTACCCATTGCACGGGCACGAGGCCATTGCACGGCCACGAGGTGACGGATGACAGGCGAGACGGCGGCAAGTGAGGACGCGGCGACGCTGGCCGAGGCCCGCGACGCGGCGAAAACCTGCCGGCGCTGCCCGCTGTGGCACGACGCGACGCAGACCGTGTTCGGGGAAGGGCCGCAGGATGCCGAAGTGGTGTTCGTCGGCGAGCAGCCGGGCGATCAGGAGGACATCGCCGGCAAGCCCTTCGTCGGCCCCGCCGGAAAGGTGTTCGACGCCGTCCTCGCCGAAGCCGGCATCGAGCGGGGCAAGGCCTATGTCACCAATGCGGTGAAGCACTTCAAGTTCGAGCGGCGCGGCAAGCGCCGTCTCCATGCCAGGCCCAACGCCGGCGAGGTGCGGGCCTGCCGCTGGTGGCTGGACAAGGAACTGGGCTTCATCCGCCCGAGGCTCGCCGTGGCGCTGGGCGCCACCGCCGCGCTGGCGTTGACCGGCAGGGCGCTGCCGGTGACGAAGATGCGCGGGCAGAGGGTGGCGCGCGCGGACGGGCTCGACGTCTTCCTCACCATCCATCCCTCCTTCATCCTGCGCATCCGCGATGAGGCCGACAGGCAGGCCGAGCGGGCGCGGTTCCTCGCCGACATGCGGGCGGTGAGGGAACTGATGGGGTGACTGTTCTTTTCAGTCGTCTTCTGCGCGGGCATTGCTGCTGCGAGTCCGAGGCATGGATCCCCGGGCCGCGCTCGGCTGCGCCTTCGCTTGCCCGAGGATGACGAAGCGATGGCGGCCGGGGATGACGCCGTGCCGGCGGGGGAGGATGGTGAAGCGCAGGCCCCCGCCCCTCGTCATCCCGGCCGACCGGAGCGAAGCGCAGGGAGAGCCGGGATCCATGCCTGACCGTTGCGGCCACGTGAGGCGGTGCAGAAGAATCCGTCCTGCGCCGTCCCGCCTATCATAGATGTTCAGGCATGGATCCCCGGGTCGCGCTCGGCTTCGCCCTCGCTTGCCCGAGGATGACGAAATGGACCCCAGGAGGACGAAGCGATGGCGGCAGATATTCCCCTACCGCACCAGTATCGCCCTGAGATCGTTCACGTTCGTACCGGTCGGGCCGGGTACGAAAAGGTCGCCGACCGCGCTGAACGCCGTCCAGGCGTTGTTGGCCGCGAGCATGGCTTTCGCATCGACGCCGGCGGCGCGCATGCGGGCGACGCTGGTGCCGTCGCAGAAGGCGCCGGCATTGTCCTGCGAGCCGTCGATGCCGTCGGTGTCGGCGGCAAGCGCGTCGATGCCTTCGACGCCGTCGATGCCGATGGCGAAGGACAGCAGGAATTCCGAATTGCGGCCGCCCTTGCCCTTTGCCCGGAGCGTCACCGTGGTCTCGCCGCCGGACAGGATCAGCACCGGCTTGCGGAACGGCCGGTTCCGCGCCG
>DAOKZN010000304.1:0-3548 GCA_035325625.1 Mesorhizobium sp.
CTTCACGGTTTCGGTATCGGGGTCGGCACCGCCGGCGATAGCGGCGGCCGCGCCGCGCAGCACCTTGTTCAGGCTCCTTGCCGTCGCCAGCCCCGCTTCGTCGAGATAGGCGTTGCGCGAGGACATGGCGAGGCCGTGCGCGTCCCGCACCGTGGGCGCACCGACGATCTCGACGGGGATATCGAGGTCGCGGCACAATTGCCTGACCACGCAAAGCTGCTGGTAGTCCTTCTCGCCGAAGACCGCGCAATCCGGCGCGGCCTGCAGGAAAAGCTTGGCCACGACGGTTGCCACCCCTTCGAAGAAGTGCGGCCTGAAATCCGTCTCTAGCCCGGCCGACGGCCCGCCGACCGAGATCTTGGTGGCAAATCCGTGCGGATAGATTTCCGCGGCCGATGGCGTGAAGGCAAGCTGCACGCCGGCTTGCGCCAGCCGGTCGAGGTCGGCGGCCAGTTGCCGCGGATATTTGTCGAGGTCTTCCGTCGGCGCGAACTGCGTCGGATTGACGAAGATCGACACGATGCAGCGGTCGGCCCGCTCCAGCGCGATCCTGGTCAGGGAGATGTGGCCGTCATGCAGCGCGCCCATCGTCGGCACCAGCGCGATGCGCAATCCTTCCTTGCGCCATGCCCGCACCGTGGCGCGCAGGTCGGCGATCGTCTCTACCGTTTGCGGATGCTTCATGACGCGGTTTCGCCCTTCGGCTGGAAGACATGCTCAGGGCCGGGGAAGCGGCGGGCGCGCACGTCGGCCGCGTAGCGGCGTGCCGCTTCGGCCACCGCACCGCGCAGGTCGGCATATTCCTTGACGAATTTCGGCACCCGGTCGACCGTGAGCCCGACCGCGTCGTCTATGACCAGAACCTGCCCATCGCAGGCGGCGCTCGCGCCGATGCCGATGGTGGGGATGGAAAGCCGGCGGGCGATCTCGGCCGCCACGGGCTCCATCGTGCCTTCGATCACCACGGAAAAGGCGCCGGCCTTTTCCACGGCCTCGGCGTCGGCCAGAAGACGCTCAACATCCTCCCGCGTGCGGCCCTTGATCCTGTAGCCGCCTTCCTTCTCGACCGACTGCGGCTGGAGGCCGATATGGGCCATCACCGGTATGCCGGCGCTGACGATCGCCGCGATCCGGTCCGCCATGTCCGTGCCGCCTTCCAGCTTCACCGCGTGGCAGCCGGTTTCGTCCACCAGGCGGCGGGCGGAGGCGAGCGCTTCGCCGGCCGAGTTCTCGTAGCTGCCGGCCGGCATGTCCACCACCACGCAGGCGCGCCGCGCGCCGCGCATGACGGCCTGGCCGTGCAGGGCCATCATCTCCATGGTGGCGCCCAGCGTGTTGGCGTGGCCGTGCAGCACCATGGCCACGCTGTCGCCGACCAGCAGCAGATCCACATGCGGGTCGAGAAGCCGGGCTATCGGATAGGTGTAGGCGGTCAGGCACACCACCGGCGCGCCGCCCTTGCGGCGGCGAATGGCATCGGGCGTGATGCGCGCTTCGGCTGAAGTCTCCGCCATGGTCTTCCTCCCCCGGCAGCGATGGAGCGGTGCCCCCGGCAGTTAGCCGGCCCGGCCCATCGGTCGGACCCGCTCTAGAAGCATCGGCTGCGCTTGACAAGATGTTGCAGTGCAATAGATGGCGATGCTGCGGGGCAAAAGCCTTGCCTTCCGGCGCGGGTGACGCCATAAGCAGGGCGACGGCAGGACGCCCGCGAGGACCAGCATGAAAGCCTTCCTTCTGCAGTTTTTCACCTGGTGGAACGGCCAGACGCTCGGGACGCGCTTCCATACCTGGCGCCACGGCAAGGAAGTCGGGCGCGACGAGCTCGGCAACATCTACTACGAGGGCGGCGTCAATTCGGACGGGCTCACGCGGCGCTGGGTGATCTACAAGGACAAGTCGGAGGCTTCCGCCATCCCGCCCGGCTGGCATGGCTGGATGCACTATCGCGTCGACACCCCGCCTTCGGCCGAGGCCTACAAGCCGCGCGAGTGGCAGAAGCCGCATCAGCCCAACCTGACCGGCACGCCGGCCGCCTATCGCCCCAAGGGCTCTCTGCTGGGCAGCGGGCATCGCCCGCAGGTCACCGGCGACTACGACGCCTGGACCCCCGGCTCCTGATCCCGGCAGCCGGGTGTTTTGTCGCCACAATTGACGTTTAGCTGCTTGTGCAGACAGCCGCGAGGAATAGCCTTGGCGGCGGCGAATCAATGCGGACACATTCTTGCATGAGCTTCTGGGGCCGAATCTCGATGGGCGCGATGCTGGCGGCGGCTCCGGCCGGCGCTTTTGCCGCGGCCGCCACGGATGCGCCACGGGTCAGCAACCCAGTCGCCGAATTCACCGGCATCGACAAGATCACCGGCCGCATCATCACCTTCGACGTCTACATCAACGAGACGGTGCAGTTCGGCGCGCTGCAGGTCACGCCCCGCGTGTGCTATTCGCGCCCGGGCGCGGAGGAGCCCAAGACCGATTCCTTCGTGGAGGTGGACGAGATCACGCTGGACAGGAAGATCAGGCGCATCTTCACCGGCTGGATGTTCGCCGAGAGCCCGGGTCTCAATGCCGTCGAGCATGCCGTCTACGACGTGTGGCTGAAGGCCTGCAAGGCGAAGTCGGACGTGCCGGCGCCGGGCGCGGCCAAGGCTGCGCCCGCGGAAGGCGCGGCCAGCGCCGCCGCCGAGTGACCCGCGTCACCAACACGCCGTTCACGGGCTGAAAACGGCTTCCTCTCCGGCCAGCGCCTCCGCCAGCATCCGCTCGTAGCGGGCGCGGGGCACGTCCACGGCGCCGAAACGCTTCAGGTGCTCGGTGGTGAACTGCGTATCCAGCAGCATGAAGCCGCGCGCCTTGAGCCGCTCCACGAGGCCGACGAGGCAGACCTTGGAGGCGTCGGTCTCCCGGGAAAACATGCTTTCGCCGAAGAAGACCCGTCCCAGCGACACGCCGTAGAGCCCGCCGACCAGCCTTCCGTCGCGCCATGCCTCGACCGAGTGGCAATGGCCCATCCGGTGCAACTGCACATAGGCTTCGCGGATCGGTCCGTTGATCCAGGTCGAACGGCGCTCCTCGCGGCTTTCCGCGCAGGCCTCGATGGTTGCTTCGAAATCGGAATCGAAGCGGATTTCGAACAGCCCCCTGCGGATCGTCTTCCTCAGGCTTCTGGGAACATGGAAGGTGTCCAGCGGGATGATGCCGCGCGTTTCCGGCCGCACCCAGAACACCTCCGGGTCGGCCGCGCTTTCGGCCATGGGGAACACGCCCGACGCATAGGCCTTGAGCAGAAGGTCGGTCGGGATGCGGTAGCCCGGAGCGAAGGGACGAGCCATGGCGCCCCTGCGCTCAATCCTGCCCTGACGCAGCCAGATACTTCTCCAGCCAGTGGATGTCGTAGTCGCCGTTGGCGACGTCGGGATTGCCGACCAGGTCGCGGAACAGCGGCAGCGTCGTCTGGATGCCGTCCACCACGAATTCGTCCAGCGCGCGGCGCAGGCGCATCATGCACTCCACCCGGTTGCGGCCGTGCACGATCAGCTTGCCGATCAGGC
>DAOKZN010000305.1:0-3545 GCA_035325625.1 Mesorhizobium sp.
ATCGCCCAGTAGAAGGGCGTGAGCAGCACGACCTTCCAGAAGCCGAGCCGCTCGGCATGCGTCAGGGTCTGCCAGCCCAGCAGCAGGAAGGACAGGTAGCCGCAGGCGATGTTGACCGTGTCGACGACGAGCAGCACGGAGCCGGCCGTGCCGCCGAACCCGCCGGACAGCAGGGTGAAGAGCAGGAACGCGAAGGTGGCCAGGAGCAGCGGGTGCAGCAGCACCGAAGCGAGCATGCCGGCGAACAGCACCTGCGTCACCAGGAAGGAGCCGAGGCCGAGCTCCCTCGCCGTGCGGACGGGATCGCGCATATGGACCAGCCAGGTCTGGGCCCAGCCCTTGAACCAGCGCGTGCGCTGCGGCAGCCATATGTCGAGCCGGGTCGGAGCCGGCTCGTAGGTCGGGCACGATATGGTCTCGGCCCGGTAGCCGAAACGGGCCAGCCGCAGGCCAAGATCGGCGTCCTCGGTGACGTTGTGCGGGTCCCAACCGCCGACCCGCTCCAGCGCCGCGCGGCGGAAATGGTTCGAGGTGCCGCCCAGCGGCAGCATCAGGCGCCGCCGCGACAGCCAGGGCAGCAGGCCGCGGAACAGGGCCGCATATTCGAACGCAAACATGCGCGCCACGGAGCTTTCGCCGCGGTTCGAGATTTCCAGCGGCGCCTGCACGACGGCAAGGTCCGGCCCGCTCTCGCGAAAACGCTGCCACGCCTCGGCAAGCTGCATGGGATGCGGCATGTCCTCGGCATCGTAGAGCGCGACGAGGTCGCCGCCGGTCATCAGCAACGCGTAGGCGAGCGCCTTCGGCTTGGTCCGCGGCTCGCCCGGCGGCACTTCCACCACCTCGACATGGGCGGGCAGGCGGCGCGCCCGCAGCGCCGCCAGCGTGTCCGCATCGTCGGCCTCGCAGACCAGCTTGATCTCCAGGCGCTGGCGCGGCCACACGATGCGGTCCAGAGCGGCCAGCAGGCCGGGCACGATCCCAGCCTCCCTGTAGAGCGCCACCAGCACGGTGAAGACCGGCACGTCGCCCTCGGGCATCGGCACCTGCGCGGCCGGCCGGGCCGGCCGGATCGAAGCCACCGCGGCGAAGCGCAAGGCCACGCACGCGAAGAAGAACAGCGTTGCCAGCACGTGCAGCGCCTTCAGCACCGCGCCGGGCGCCAGCAGAAGCCCCACCGGAAGCGCGGTGAGGAAGGCGCCCACCATCGTGCCCTGCCAGGCGTTGGCGACGATGCGCGCCGACATGGATGGAAAGCGCTCGAACAGGCCGCCGACCGCCACATTCGTCAGCAGAGGGCGGGCGCGGCGCAGCATGGCGGCGCGCAGCATATCCGGATCGACCAGCTTGATGCGGGCGGCCAGCCCCGGGCTCGACCGCAGCCGCCGCCGCAGAAGCCCGAGGCAGGGACGATCCAACGCGACGAGAAAGGAGACGCTGCCGTCCTTTTCCACGAGCCTTACCGGGACATGGCCGGCGCGCCGCCGCAGCAGGGCGATCATGTATCCGTCGTCGACCAGCAGGCGATGTGGCTCGACCCTGCCCGCCACCTTGATGCCGAGATCGGCTGCGACGGCATCGAGCAGCGCCCGCGGGTGAACGAGGCCGGCCGCCACGAGCCCGGCCGCGAAGTCGCCGCCTTCCGCGCGCAGCTTCGCAGCGATCTGCGCCGCCGCCTCCAGCGGCACCCCCAGCCGCTCCAGTACCGGCAGCCATTCGATCAGTTCCGGAAAGAACGCCCCGGCAAGGCGGGCGCAGCGTTTTGCCGCTGCGGCGCAGCCGTCCTCTACATCCACGCCCTGCGCCAGCCCGGCCGATCCGCCGTGGCCAGCGCCGAATTCGATCGCCCGCATGTCCCCTCCGATCGCGTTGCGATGCGCGGCCGCGGGCCCGAACGAGCCCGTGTCCTTCGTCTACGGATTTTGCGGATTCAGCCGCTGGTCGAAGCAGCGTTAAGCGGGGCCTCGCCGCCCCGCAGCGGCATGTAAGATATCACGCCGCCCTGCGGACGGCCGTGAGGCCGCGCGAGGCTCCCTGTCGGAGGTATCATGCCTGTGACCGAAATGTCCCATTGCAACACCCATCCCATGTTGCTTTTCGATTCACGGGAACGGACGTCCCCTCATGCCGGCCGGCAACCCCTGCGCGAGTCCTCCCATTCTTCTCGCGGCTGCCGGCTTCCCCAAGCCGTCTAACAATAGCCGCTATTTCCGCCGTTGAAACCAAAAACCGTTGAGGCAGCGTCGATTTGGTTTCAAACTGAAACTGTCGGAAGAAGGATTCTCGGCTCTTGGTGCTCCGTCGGCTCGTTCCCGCGCTGGTTTTCATGCTGCTCGCCGCGGTTGCTGCGCGCGCGGCCGAGCCGCAACCGCCCATGCTGTGGGACGCCAACGAAAGGCTGGCCAAGCCCGACCTTTCCGCGCTGCCCCGCCTGCGCTTCCTGACCGGCACCGACTTTCCGCCGTTCAACTTCATCGACGGGACCGGGCGGCTGTCGGGCTTCCACATCGATCTGGCGCGGGCCATCTGCGCGGAACTCGCGCTGGCCGACCGCTGCCAGATCCAGGCCCTGCCGTGGGACGAGCTGGATGCCGCGCTCGAAAAAGGCGACGGCGAGGCGATCATAGCCGGCATGGCGGCCACGCCCGACACGCGGCTGAAATACGCCTTCTCGCGCAGCTACCTGCAATTTCCCGCCCGCTTCGTCGTGCCGCGCGCCAAGGTGCCGGCCGAGCCGCTCTACCAGGGATTGCGGGGCAAGAAGGTTGGCGTACTTTCCGGAACGGCGCACGAGCGCATGCTCGCCGACTATTTCGGAATGGCGCAGCAGGCCGCCTATGCCAAGCCCGACGATCTCTATGCCGACCTGAAGGCCGGCAAGATCGACGCCGCGTTCGGCGACGGCATGCGGCTGGCCTTCTGGCTGGCGGGGCCGGAAGCGGACGGCTGCTGCCGCTTCGCCGGCGGCGCCTATCTGGCGCCGGAATATCTGGGCACTGGGCTTGCCATCGCGGCAAGGCCGGGCGACACCAAGCTGACCGAAGCCTTCGACTACGCGCTGCAGCAGATTTCCGTCAAAGGCACCTTCGCCGAACTCTACCTGCGGTATTTTCCCGTCTCCTTCTACTGAGCCGGGCAGGCGCTCGCCGCCGGAAAAATGCGCGCCATCGTTGACGCTCCGGTCCGTGCCGCATAGAGCGGAGCGGCCGGCAGAACGCCGGCGCAACCGCAGGACGCTCGAAATGGCAGGACTTTCCCCGCTCGATCTCAATCCGGACCTCATTTCCGCCGCCGCCGAAAGCAAGGCGTGGCCGTTCGAGGAAGCCAAAAAGATCGTGGCGCGCTACGCCAAATCGGGCTTCCCCGACACCGTCCTGTTCGAGACGGGCTACGGCCCCTCCGGCCTGCCGCATATCGGCACCTTCGGCGAGGTGGCGCGCACGACCATGGTGCGCCACGCCTTCCGCGTGCTGACGCAGGACAAGGTTAAGACGCGGCTCCTGTGCTTCTCCGACGACATGGACGGCATGCGCAAGATTCCCGAC
>DAOKZN010000306.1:0-3521 GCA_035325625.1 Mesorhizobium sp.
CGTAGCTGCCGCTGATGCGGTCGCCGGCGATGGTCACCGTCTTGACCCGGCCGGAAGCCACGTCCTGCAGGAACTGCGAATAGGGGATGTCGGTCGAAGCGCCGCGCGTCTGGGGCGTCTGGAACAGATTGAAGAGCGCGATGAGCAGCACCGCGATGATAGCCCACAGCGCAAGATTGCGATAGTTCGGATTCATTTATCGTTCCGTTGGCGCCCGCCCGCGGGCGCGCGTGTCAATAAGGAAGGCTTCCCGCTAACATAGGCAGAGCACCGGTGCTTGCCAAGCGCAACCGCGCGTGTCGGTTAAGCTTCCGCGCATGGCCTCGGCCTGAAATGCCCGCGCATGGGCGGCGGGGGAACCGGAGCCGCGCCGACCAGGGCGGCGACGGCCTCGGCAGGCGCCAAGTCGAAGCAGGACAGGAAGCGCGCGAAAGGGGCTGCGACCGGCAGGGCAGCGAATCCGGCAATGTTTCCAGTTGGCGAAGGCCGATGCGCCGGACCGCCGCAAGGAACCGGCTCGGCCGCAAGCGCGCGGCGCACAAGGCTTCGCGGAACGCCGGCCACCTCGCCGGCCGCAGCCGCCGCCGCTTCCGCGCCGAGCGGGGCGATCACCACATTCGCAGCCCCGTCGCCGAAAGTGATGCGGCGACGGCCATCCCAGATGCCGCCATGCGCGCAGGGCCCGGCGGGCGGCAGGCCCCGCCCTTCACGGTGCAGGAAGATGCCGGCACCGCGCACATCCACCACAGCCCGCGACAATGTGGCGCGAAGCGGCCCGGTTCCGATCCGCTCCAGCAGCGCCGCGGTAGCCGCCTCGTCCGGCAAGAATTCGGTGCCGCCGGCCGTGCCGAGCAGGATGCGCAGCGCGTAGGCCGCGGCCGGGCGGTCCGGCGCGGCCGCGAAGGCCGGGGAAAGCCGGATCAGGCCGGCGGCCGGCATGTCGGCATGGGCGCGGATGAGGGCCGCCGCACGCAGGCCGAGGTCGAGGCGGGCGCGGGCGGAGCGTTCGGCGAGCGCCAGAGCGGCACCGAACCGGCCATCGTCGGCGGCGAGCGCGGCGCGCACGCGCGGCCGCTCGAAGCTTTCGTCCACATTGGTGGGGTCTTCGGCCCAGGCGATGCCCTCGCCCCGCAGCATGACGCGCAGCGCGGCGCGGCGGACGCCGAGCAGCGGGCGCACGATCCAAACCCTGCCGTCGTAGAGCGTGGCGGGCGCCATGCCGGCAAGGCCGCGGCCGTCGCCCGTTCCGCGCGCCTGCCGCATCAGCACCGTCTCGGCCTGGTCGTCGGCGGTGTGGCCGGTGGCGATGGTGGCGATGCCGGCCTCAGTGGCCGCCTCGGCCAGCAGGCGATAGCGGGCCTGGCGGGCGGCAGCGGGCAGGCCGCGTGCGGGCTTCTCGCCTCGCCAGACCATGATGCGGTGGGAAATGCCCCTCGCCGCGCAGAAGGCCGCCACTTCCGCGGCTTCGGCGGCGGAGGCAGGCCGCAGGGCATGGTCGACCGTCACCGCCAGCAGCGGGGCGCTGGAAAAGGCATGATCGAAATGGCGTTTCAGGAGAACGAGCAGCGCGATCGAGTCGCTGCCGCCGGACACGGCAGCAACGGTGCCGCCGGAAAAATCGAAATCTTGAAAAAGCGTGTTCGCGGAGCCGGGCACGAAGGCTGGCGTCAGCACGCGGCGAGTGCCCGTTCCTGCTTCACGCGCTCCTTGAGGGCGGCGGAGGCCTCGGGGTAGCGCTTGCCGATCTCGCTGAAGGTGGCGCAGGCCACGTCGCGCTGGTTGAGGCCGACCAGCGAGATGCCGAGCTTGAGCAGCATGTCGGGCGCCTTCTTGGCCTTGGGGTAATCCTTCGAGGCGGCGAGGAAGATTTCCGCCGCGTCGCGGTATTTCTGCTGGCCCAGCAGCGCCTCGCCCAGCCAGTAATGCGCGTCGGCCGCCTTGGCGTCCTTCGGGAAGCGGGCGATATGATCGCGGAAACCCTGCTCGGCGGTGCCGTAGTCGCCCGACAGGATGAACTGATAGGAGTTGCGGTAGAGCTCCTCCGCATTCTGCGCCGGCGGCAGGGACGCCACGACCGACCCCTGGTCGGCGCCGGAGCCGGAAGCAGCGGGCGCCGTCGGCTCGGCGCTGACGACATTGCCGTTCTTGTCCACCGTGATGGCGCCCAGGCTCTTGGGCGGCTTGCCGTGGATGAGCTTGCCGGGCTCGCCGTCGCCGGAATCGACGATGATGTCGCCGATGGTGGTGTCGGCGGAGGTCGCGTCGCCGGGGATCGGGTCGGCAGCGGCCGAAGCCGCCCCGTCGGAGGGGGCGGCGGCGCTGTCGGGGGCGATGGCCGGCGCCTGCGCCACCGACCGTCCGCCGTCGCCGGAGGAGGCGTCGGACTTCTTCTGCGAACCGCCGGAGCCCTGCTCGAGCTGCTGGAAGCGGAACTCGTTGTCCTCCTGGGTCTTGCGGATCTGCTCCTGCATCTGGAGGATCTGGAAGTTGAGCTCCTCGATCTTGCCATTCAGGCTGCGGATCTCGTCGGCCAGCGCGTTTGCGTCGCTGGCCTGCGCCACGCGCATCTGGTTCTGGTCCGCCTCGCCCACAGCCCTGGCGCCGAAGACGCCGGGGAGCTCGAACTTCGGCAGGGGCAGCGAAAAGCCGCCGCCCGCAGGCTGCGCGGGGGCCGTGCCGCTCGCCAGCGCCGCCCCTCCGGTTGTGAGCAGCACGGCCAGCGTGCCGCTCAGGATCGATCTGAAATGCATGGGTCTCTCGCCATCGGAATCTAGATGCCTGTCGCGCCCACCCGCCGGCGGCAGCGCTTGGCGGTGCGCCGGCGCGGGCATTCGCCTCTTAGCAGGGCGCGAGACTTCGGCCAAATTTTGTTTCGATCCGCGCTGCATGAAAAAGGCGGCCGCGCGGCCGCCTCTTTCGTGCAGATGTGTTGCATCCGTGCCGATCAGGAGCCGGCGCCGGAAAGCGTGGTGACGGCGCGGCGGTTCTGCGACCAGCAGGAGATGTCGTCGCACACGGCCACCGGGCGCTCCTTGCCGTAGGAGATGGTCTTGAGCCGGCCGGAGGCCACGCCCTTGGAGATCAGGTAGTCGCGCGCGGCGGCGGCGCGGCGGGCGCCCAGCGCCAGGTTGTACTCGCGCGTGCCGCGCTCGTCGGCATGGCCTTCCACGACGATGTTGTACTGCCGGTACTGGTTCAGCCACTGCGCCTGGCGGGCCAGCGTCTGCTGCGCGTCGGCACGGATCGAGGAGGAGTCGGTGTCGAAGAAGATGCGGTCGCCGATATTGACGGTGAAGTCCTGCGCCGAACCCGGCGTGGCCGCGCCGGCACCGCCGCCGAGCCCGAGGTCGGCCGCGCTGTTGGGCGTCTTCTTCGAGGCGCAACCGGCGACGGCCAGCGCGGCGAACAGCGCGATCATTGCCGGGTTCCTGGTAAGTGCTGCGATACGGCGCATGCCGCCTCTCCTTCGCAATTCGAGTGAATTCATTGATCCGTCAGTAACCACGTTTGGGTTAACCGGC